>JAJZFF010000572.1 GCA_021805485.1 Pseudomonadota bacterium | reverse complement strand
CTGCTGCTCGACGAACCACTCGCCGCGATGGGCGCGCGCGAGGCCGGGCTGATCATCGACCTGATCCAGCGCCAGCGCGCCCGCGGCGACATCTCGATCATCATGATCATGCACAACTATGCCCAGACGCTGGAGATTGCCGATCGCGTCATGCTGATGCAGCATGGCGAGGTGACGTTCTCGGGGGCGGCGCGCGACACCTCGGTCGAGGAACTGCTCGAGATCGTGCGGCGCGAATACCGCGCGGCAAGGGCGCGCTGACGCCCTGAGCCGGCGACGATACATCACGACGGAAGAAGGATCATCATGACCGCACACGCCAACGCAATCTATCCGAGCCTCAAGGACCGGGCGGTGTTCATCACCGGCGGCGGCGGTGGCATCGGCGCCTCCGTCGTCCAGCATTTCGCCGAGCAGGGCAGCCGCATCGTCTTCGTCGACATCGACGCGGCGGGCGGCCAGCGCGTGGTCGAGCAGGTGATGGCGAAGGGTCATGCCGCGCCGCATTTCTTCCAGTGCGACCTGCGCGACATCGAGGCCCTCAAGGCCGCGATCGCGAAAGGGGCGGAAGCGGTCGGCCCGTTCACCGTGCTGGTGAACAACGCCGCCCATGACGAGCGCCACCCGACGATGGACGTGACGGTGGAATATTGGGAGGACCGGCTGCAGGTGAACCTGCGGCACCAGTTCTTCGCCGCCCAGGCGATCATCCCGATGATGAAGGCCGCCGGCGGCGGCGCCATCGTCAATTTCGGCTCCAGCAGCTGGCACAAGGGCCAGGGCGGCATGCCGGCCTACGTGACCGCCAAGGCCGGCATCGAGGCGCTGACGCGCAGCCTCGCGCGGGATTTCGGGCCGGACAACATCCGCGTGAACTGCGTGGTGCCGGGCTGGATCATGACCGAACGGCAGATCGAGAAATGGCTGACGCCGGAAGGCGAGGAAACGCTGATGAAGCAGCAGTGCCTCAAGCAGAAGCTGACGCCCGCCGATGTCGCGCGGATGGTGCTCTGGCTCGCCGCCGACGACAGCCGGATGGTGACCAGCCACAATTTCTTCGTCGACGCCGGGTGGATCTGAGCGGCACGGGCGGATGACCGGCCGCCGATGATCGGGCTCGACTGGGGGACGACGCGGCTGCGCGCCTTCCGCATCGCGGAGGATGGCGTGGTCCGCGACGTGCGGCGTGCCGATCGCGGCGTGCTGAGCGTGAAGCCGGGCGGCTTCGCCGACACGCTGCGCGACATCGCCGGCGACTGGCTGGAGGCCGGCGAGCGGCGCGTGCTGATCGCCGGCATGGCCGGCAGCCGCCAGGGTTGGCAGGAAGTGCCGTATCTCGACTGTCCGGCGGAGTTCGGCGCCATCGCCGCCGCGGCGCGGCCGGTGGCGTTCGACGCGGCGGAGGTGTTCATCCTGCCCGGACTTGCGGCGCGGGACGAAGCGGGAGTGCCGGAAGTGATGCGCGGCGAGGAGACGCAGATCGTCGGCGCCGCGGACGGCGACGCGCGCCGGCTCGTCTGCCTGCCGGGGAGCCATTCGAAATGGGCCACGGTGGCCGCCCGGCGGATCGAGGGGTTCCGCTCCTACATGACCGGCGAGGCGTTCGCCGCGATCGGCGGGGCGACGATCCTCGCGCAGACGATCGAGGCCGGCGCGCCGGACCCGGCCGCCTTCGCCGACGGCGTTGCCCGGGCGGGCCAGCCGGGCGGGCTGCTGCACCATCTCTTCGGCGTGCGGACCAGGGTGCTGCTCGATGGCGTGGCGAAGACCGCCGCGCGCGCCTATCTCTCGGGCCTGCTGATCGGCCACGAGGTGCGCCACGCGCTGCCGCCGGGCGCGGCCGAGGTGACGCTGATCGGCGATGCCGCGCTGTGCGGCCTTTACCGCGACGCGATCGAATTGTGCGGCGGCGCGGCGCGAATTCATGACGCCGGGGCGGGCGATGCCGCCTGTCTTGGCCTTGCCCGGCTCGGGGAGCAGATTCCATGGCGACACTGAAAGATCATCTCGACGCCTGCCCGCTGGTCGCGATCCTGCGCGGCATTTCGCCGGACGAGGCGGAGGCGGTGGGCGAGGCGCTGGTCGGGGCCGGGCTGCGGATCATCGAGGTGCCGCTGAACTCGCCCGACCCGTTCGAGAGCATCGCCCGCCTCGCCCGCCGCTTCGGCGACCGCGCGCTGATCGGGGCCGGAACGGTGATGACGGCCGCGGACATCGCCCGGCTTGCCGGCGCCGGCGGACGGCTGATGGTCACCCCGCACGCCGATCCCGATCTCGTGCGGGAGGCCAAGCGGCACGGGCTGCTCGCCCTGCCCGGCTTTTTCACCCCGGCCGAGGCTTTCGCGCTGATCGGGGCCGGCGCGGACGGGCTGAAGCTGTTTCCGGCCGAGGCGGCGAGCCCGGCGGTGCTCAAGGCCCTGCGCGCGGTGCTGCCGCCGGCGCTGCCGGTGCTGCCGGTCGGCGGCGTCTCGCCGGAGACGATGGCGCCCTGGCGCGCCGCCGGGGCGATGGGGTTCGGCATCGGCTCCGGGCTCTATCGCCCGGGCGATGACGCCGCCGCGGTGCGCGAAAAGGCGGACGCGTTCATCTCTGCGCTCAAGGCCTGACCGGGCCGCGCCCCCCTCTGGTCTTCGCGGCGTTTGTCTTTTATCGTTTGACGGCAAGGGCCGGAGAAGCCGGCCGCAACGAAGAGGGGGAAGGGCGCCGCCATGTCCGAGGCTTTTCACGTCTATGACGAACGCTTTCGTTCGATGCTGCTGTTCAATGCGGCAATCGAGAAAATCGCCACGGGCTTCCGCTGGGCGGAAGGGCCGGTGTGGATCGGCGAGCAGAACTGCCTGCTGTGGAGCGACATTCCGAACGACCGGATGATGCGCTGGACGACCAACGGGACGGTCGACGTCTATCGCGCGCCGGCGCGGTACACCAACGGCCATACCCGCGACCGCCAGGGGCGGCTGATCAGCTGCGAGCATGGCGGCCGCTGTGTCAGCCGCACCGAATACGACGGCTCGGTGACCATCCTGGTCGACCGTTTCGAGGGCAAGCGGCTCAATTCGCCCAACGACGTCGTCGTGAAATCGGACGGCACGATCTGGTTTACCGACCCCGATTACGGCATCTGGAGCGACTACGAGGGCCACCGCGCGGAGAGCGAGATCGGCGCCTGCAACGTCTATCGCTTCGATCCGGCCAGCGGTGCGCTCGGCATCGTCGCCAGCGATTACGAGCGGCCGAACGGCATCGCGTTCAGCCCGGATGAATCGAAACTCTATGTCGCCGATACCGGCATGACCCACCGGCCCGATGGCCCGCATCACATCCGGGTGCATGACGTGATCGACGGCGCGCGGCTCGGGCCGGGCAGGGTCTTCGCGGAAATCCCGAACGGTTTCGCCGATGGCTTCCGGCTCGACGAGCACGGCAATGTCTGGTCGAGTTGCGGCACGGCGAACGGCGTTGCCGTCTTCGCGCCGGACGGCACGCCGCTCGGCAAGATCGACCTGCCGGAGGCGACCAGCAACCTCGTGTTCGGCGGACCGAACCGCAACCGCCTGTTCATGACGGCGACGAGTTCGGTTTACGCGCTCTACGTCGCAGTCCGCGGCAACAAGACAGTGTAACTGCACCTTTATTTCGTTTGTCAGCCACCGGGAAGTGCTGTATCGAACCGATAATAAACCGTCCAGAATGAAGGGAGGATGTTCATGGAATTCGACAACCAGACCGCTGATCCGATCGGCGGCCTCGATCTGACGGGCGCAACGCGCCGCACGCTGATCACCGGCCTCGCGGGCGGGCTCGGCCTGGCGGCCCTGCCCCGCTTCGGCCTCGCCAACGGCCGCAAGCTCAAGATCGCGCTCTCGAACTCGTATATCGGCAACGAGTGGCGCATCGAGATGGTCAACCTCTTCAAGGCGGCGCTGCAGATGGAGCCGTACAAGAGCGAGATCGAAGGCTCCTACTACAACTCCGGCAACAACGTCTCGCAGGAAAGCCAGCAGATTTCCGGCATGATCGCCGAGCGGGCCGACGCCATCCTGGTCGACGCCGCCTCGCCGACCGGGCTGAACGGCATCATCCAGCAGGCGCATGCGCGCGGCATCCTCGTCGTCTCCTTCGACAATGTCGTCACCACGCCGGCGGCGCTGAAGGTGAACACCGACCAGTTCAAGTTCGGCGAAACCCTCGCCGAGTGGCTGGTGAAGAAGCTCGGCGGCAAGGGCAACGTCATCATGGTGACCGGCGTTGCCGGCACGACGGTGAACCAGCAGCGCAATCTCGGCGCCGAATCGGTGTGGAAGAAGCACCCCGGCATCAAGGTGGTCAGCCGCTTCGCGGGCGACTGGGATTCGGCGACCGCGGAGAAGAACACCGCCTCCGTGCTGCCCTCGCTGCCCAAGGTCGACGGCATCTGGTGCCAGGGCGGAACCGACGGCGTGCTGAAGGCGTTCATCGCCGCCAACCGTCCGCTGCCGCCCACCGCCGGCGAGGCCGAGAACGGGTTCCGCAAGTTCATGGTCGGCTACATGGGCCACAAGGTCGATGGCCTGTCGATCGGCCAGCCGCCCTATCTGGTGCTCGTCGCGCTTGAACTGGCGCGCCAGGTGCTGAACAAGAAGTATCCGCGCAAGGACATCACCATTCCGTTCCCGTTCGTGACCGACGCGACGGTGAAACCCGGCGTGACGGTGTTCCCCAACCTGCCGGACAGCTTCTTCGCCGACTTCACCGACAGCGGACCTGACGCGGTCGTGAAGGTCTGCGTCGATGCCGCGCTGCATGGCAAGCCCTGCGGCGGCAAGCTGACCGTTCACCTGCCCAAGGCATGACCGCGCCCGCAATCGCGGCGCGTGGCATCAGCAAGTCGTTCGGCGGCGTCAAGGCCCTTACCAGGGCCTCGATCGCCGTCGCACGCGGCAGAGTTCATGCGCTGGTGGGCGAGAACGGCGCCGGCAAGTCGACCCTGATCAAGATTCTCGGCGGCCGCATCCCGCCGGATGAAGGCACGGTGGAAATGGCCGAGGCCGGGCTGCGCGTCGGCACCGTGTTCCAGGAACTGACGCTGCTGCCCTTCATGACCGTGGCGGAAAACCTGCTGCTCGGCCGCGAACCGCGCACCGGGCTCGGCCTGATCGACCGGGCCGCGATGCCGGCGATCGCCGAGGCGGAACTCGCCGGACTCGGGATCACCCATATCGACACCCGCGCCCTTGCCGCCGATATCTCGCTCGCCGAGCGACAGATCATCGAGATTGCCAGGGTCATCATGTCCGAGCCGCAGGTGCTGCTGCTCGACGAGCCGACCTCGGCGCTGGTCGAGCGCGAGGTGGCCTGGCTGTTCGGGCAGATCCGCGCGCTGCGCGAGAAGGGGGCGGCGATCGTCTTCACCTCGCACCGCTGGGGCGAGATCACGAGCATCGCCGACGAAATCACCATTTTCCGCAACGGCACCGATGTCGGCACCTTCACCTCGATCGCCGAGGACGAGGCGATCACGCTGATGACCGGCCAGAAGCTCGATGCGGTCTTTCCGCCGCGCGACGCCCCGCCGGCGGCGCCGGCGCGCCTCACGCTGCGCGGCGCGCGGGCCGAGGGGACCGGGCTGCTCGATCTCGACCTGCATCCGGGCGAGATCCTCGGCATCGGCGGCCTCGCCGGGCACGGCCATCGCGCCCTGTTCTTCGGCCTGTTCGGCGCGCCAGGCTTCCGCGAGGGGCGGGTCGAGATCGACGGCAAGCCGGTGCGCATCGCCTCGTCGCGCGACGCCATGCGCGCCGGCATCGCGCTCGTGCCGGAGGACCGCAAGAGCGAGGGGCTGTTCCTGTCGCTCTCCGTGCGCGACAATTTCACTCTGCCGATCCTGCGCCGGCTCTCCCGTTTCGGCATTCTGCGGCTGGGGGCGGAGCGCGCGCTGGTGGCTGAAAACATCCGGCGGCTCGCCGTGCGGACGCCCTCGGCGGCGCAGCGCGTCGGCGCGCTGTCGGGCGGCAACCAGCAGAAGGTGCTGCTCGGCCGCTGGCTGATGACGCAGTCGCGCATCCTGCTGCTCTACGACGTCACCCGCGGCGTCGATGTCGCGACCAAGCACGAGATCTACGAACTCGTCGCCGGGCTCGCGCGCGAGGGCTATGCGATCCTGTTCTATTCGTCGGATGCCGAGGAACTCGCCCATCTCTGCCATCGGGTGAAGGTGATGCGGCGCGGCGCCTTCGTCGCCGAGATTGCGGCGGCGGACCTGTCCGCGGAGGCGATCGTCGCCGCCGCCATGCGTGAATCCGGTCAGAAAGAGGTGCCCAATGCCGCCTGACGCCACGGCCGCCGCGCTGCCGCGCGGAAGCCGCCTCGGCCACACGATCGCCCAGAATATCGGGCTGATCCTCGCCTGCGCGATCCTGATCCTCGCGGTGTTCGGCTTCGCGCTGATCTACGGGATCGAACAGCATCGCCTGCCGGGCAATTTCGAGCTGACCTCGGCCGTCAACTCCGCCATCCCGCTGGTCTTTGCCGCGGTCGGGCAGAGCTTCGTGGTGCTGACCCGCGGAATCGACCTTTCGGTCGGCGGTGTCGTCGATCTCGCCAATGCGATGGCCGCCGTGACGATGGGCAAGACGCTTGGCAGCGCGCTCGGCTGGTCCGCGATCATCCTGATGACGGGGGCGGCCTGCGGGCTGGTGAACGGATTGCTGGTCGCGCTCGGCCGGTTGCCGCCGATCGTGGTCACCCTGGCGACCCTGTCGATCTTCCAGGGCCTGGCGATCCGCGTCCTGCCCGAGCCGGGCGGCGCGATCCCGCCCGCCTACACGAACCTGCTGGTCAACCCCAACGGGCCGTGGGCGCTGGTCTACATCCTGGTGCTGGGCCTGGGCTGGGCGGCGTTCCGGCGGTCGCGCATGGGCGTGGATCTCTATGCGATCGGCAATGACGAGGCCTCGGCCTCGGCGCTGGGCGTGAACGTGCTGCGCACCAAGATCATCGCCTATGTGCTCGACGGCACGCTGGGCGCTGCGGCCGGGCTGTTCCTTGCCGCCTCGGCCACAGCGGGCGACGCGACGACCGGCAACTCCTACACGCTGTCATCGATCGTCGCGGTCGTGCTCGGCGGTATTTCGCTGTTCGGCGGACGCGGCTCGGCGATCGGCGCGATCGCCGGCGCCTTCATCACCACCCTCATCGTCAACATACTGTTCTTTGGTCACGTGAACCCGCTCTACCAGTCCTTCTACGAAGGCGTGTTCCTGATCATCGCGGTCGTGCTGGGCGGCGCCATCGGCGGCGCGATCAGGCGGCGGCGATGAGCGCGCTCTCCGTCGACACGCGGCGCATCCTCTATGCGATCGCCGCCGCCATCGCCCTGTTCCTGATCGGCGAAGCCGCCCATCCCGGCTTCCTGTCCGGCGGCAGCGTTTCCTCGATCCTGGTGATCGCCTCCTTCGTCGGCCTGGTGGCGGCGGGGCAGTGCTTCGTCATCCTGATCGGCGGCATCGATCTTTCGGTGCCCTGGGTGCTCAACGCCGCCGCGATCCTGCTCACCACCACCTCGCTCGGCAAGAACGCCGCCGCGCCGGAGGCGATCGTGGTCGCCCTCGGCATGGGGCTGCTCGTCGGCGCCGCGAACGGGATCGGTGTTGCCTTCCTCGGCATTCCCGCGGTGGTGATGACGCTTGCCATGAACGGCATCGTCGAGGGGCTGACCCTCGGGCTGACCGGCGGCTTCACCTGCTCGTCGTGCTCGTCCTACGCGCCGCCGGCGATCCAGACCCTGGCGCATGGCACCCTGCTCGGCATTCCCGACGCGCTCTGGCTCTGGGCGGTGATTACCGCGCTGGTGAGCGGCGCCCTCGCCGTGACGCGCTTCGGACGCGCGACCTACGCACTCGGCACCAACCCGCTCGCCGCGACCCTCGCGGGGATCGACGCGCGGCGGATGACGATCCTGCTCTATGCATTGTGCGGCGGGTTCGCGGCACTCGGCGGCGTCATGCTGGTGGGCTTCGGCGGGCAGGCCTCGCTCGGGCTGGGCGATCCCTACCTGTTCACCTCGATCGCCGCGGTGGTGATCGGCGGCGTGAACATCCTCGGCGGGCGCGGGAACTATCTCGGCGTCGCCGCCGGCGCGGTCAGCCTGACCGTGCTGGTCTCGGTGCTGCTCGCGCTTTCGATGCCCGACTATGTCCGCAGCATCGCCTATGGCGTCGTCATCCTCGCGCTGCTGCTCGCCTATGGGCGGGAGAAGGAACGGTGAGCGCCTGGCAGCCGGCCGGGTGCTACCCCGATCCGGCGATCCACACGCTCTCGCCGTCCTTCGCGCGCTACCGGCTGTTCAACGCGGCGATCGAGCGGCTGGCCGAGGGATGCCGCTGGGCCGAAGGGCCGGTCTGGTTCGGCGATGGGCGCTTCCTGCTGTGGAGCGACATTCCGAACGACCGGATGCTGCGGTGGGATGAGACCGATGGCAGCGTCAGCGTGTTCCGCCAGTCCTCGGGCCATGCCAACGGCAACACCCGCGACCGGCAGGGCCGGCTGATCACCTGCGAGCATGGCGGGCGGCGTGTCATCCGCACCGAGATCGATGGCAGCATCACCGTGCTGGCGGACGGATTCGGCGGGCGGCGGCTCAATTCGCCCAACGACGTCGTGGTGAAATCCGATGGCAGCATCTGGTTCACCGATCCGCCGTTCGGCATTGCCGGGTGGTATGAGGGGCATCGCGCCGAGGCGGAGCTGGCCCCGGCGATCTACCGGATCGACCCGGTGACGGGCACTGTCACTATGGTGGCCGACGACATCGCGGGACCGAACGGACTGGCGTTCTCGCCGGATGAGAGCCGGCTTTACGTCGTCGCCTCGCGATCGGAGCCCCATCGCGCCATTCACGTGTTCGACGTGGTGGACGGAAGCCGCCTTGCGAACAACCGGCGGCTGATCGATGCCGGCCCAGGCGGCACGCCGGACGGCTTCCGCGTCGATATCGATGGCAATCTCTGGTGCGGCTGGGGCATGGGCGACCCGGCGCTTGACGGGGTGATGGTCTTCGATCCCGAGGGAACGCCGATCGGCCGCATCGCCTTGCCGGAACGCTGCGCCAATGTCTGTTTCGGCGGGCGGCACCGCAACCGGCTGTTCATGGCGGCGAGCCGGAGCATCTACGCGCTCTACGTCAACACCCAAGGCGTGCGCGGCGGCTGAAACCCCCGCCATCGTCCCGATGGCGGGGATGGTGGTGGTTCAGAAATCTTCCCAGTCATCGGCGTCGGCACGGCCTGGAGCCGCCGGGAGAGCCGCGAGGACGGCCGGTCTTGGCGCGTGACGCGGCGCCGGCCTTGCGGGCGCGGCAGGGCGCGGCTTCACCGGTCGCGGCGCCGTGTCCACGACGCCACCGAGATCAAACCGTGCGATGAGGCTGGCAAGCTGTTCCGCCTCCTGCGCGAGGTTATGGCTGGCGGCGGTGGATTCCTCGACCATGGCGGCATTCTGCTGCGTGGTCTGGTCCATCTGGCCGACGGCGGTATTCACCTGCACCAGCCCGGTCGACTGCTCCTGCGCCGAGGCGGCGATTTCGCCGACGACGCCGTTGATCTCGCCGATCTGGGCAACGATCC
>JAJZFF010000540.1 GCA_021805485.1 Pseudomonadota bacterium | reverse complement strand
GAGCGCGTCCATGGCCTCGGTGAGGATGGCGGCGAGCAGGCAGGGCCTGTCCGGATAGGCGCGGCGCAGCCCGGCCTCGGCGCAGCCGATCTCCCAGGCGAGGCGGGCGAGCGAGATCGCGGCCACCCCGCGGCGGGCGAAGAGGTCGAGGGCGGCGGCGCGGACCTGCGCCTGCCGCTTGCGCCGGGCGGCGGCGACGGCGGCGGCGCGGGCGGCCTCGCGGTTCTCGCGCCGCTCGGCCTCGGGGATGTCGAAGCGCTTGCGGTCGCGCTCGATGAAGGCAAGGTCCCGGGACCGCTCGGCCTCGCGCCGCGCGATGGCGGCTGCGGTGGGCGCGGGGATGGCGCTGGCGTCGGAGGCGGGCATGGATGATCCCGATTTGTTCTCGTCGGCGCGGAGGATGCGCAACTGCGCCGCCGGGCACAAGCGAAATCCGGCGCGTGTACGGAGGCGCGATGGCGGGCGGAGGTCGTATGGACCGGGTCGTTCCACAACCACGCATTGGTTGACACGACGCGGCCCTCACGCATTAATTGGGACAGACCAAAAGGGTCGGTCAAATGCCCATCGGATTGCGCGCGTTCTCCAAAATCAGGCTGGCGATCGGGCTGGCGGCTGGTGTGCTCGCGGGCGGGCTTGCCGGCGCGCTCCCGCACGCCGCACGGGCGGACGTGCTGCAGCCCTTTGCCTTCCAGGGCACGCTCGCCCAATCGGTCGCCGGCAGCAGTTCCGTCACCGGCCAGTTCGTCTGGGACGCGACCACGCTCTCGGTGCCGAGCTTCCAGCTCACCGCGCCGACCGTCACCTTCGACTCGACGATTTTCCCCCTCGCCAGCGTGACGCCCTTCACCGGCACGAGCCCGGCGGGGAGTTTCGTCCAGATCGAATTCTTCGCCATCACGGGTCAATTGACCCTGAATTTCGAGATCACGCCGACCACGCTCGTCTTCGAGCCCGGCAGCATCGACACCGCGGTTGGGCCGGAAGCCGCCTCCAGTTTTGCCTGCCAGTCGTCCCAGTGCTTCGCCGATTTCATCTTCGCCCCGATCGGCTTCGCCTCCGGGTCCGCCACGCCGATCCCCGAGCCGATGCCGCTCGCGCTGCTCGGCGGCGGCCTCGCGATCCTCGGCGCCCTGCGCGTCCGGCGGGGGCTGAATTCCGCCGGCTGATCGCGACGATTGCTGGGTTGCAGGCAATAGCGCCAGAAACGATGCATTGAACGCGCTGGGCGCGCAGAAATCCGCCCAGTATTCGTGCAATCACGCTCAAATCCCGCTTGACAGATGTCGTGGCAAGGCAATCATTGCAACGCAGCATTGCGATTTCCGCAGAGGCGCGAGCGCGGGCGTGGCATGGTCTCTGGCTCGGTGCGGGGCGCGCCGGTGTGCTGCGACGCAAGCCAGGGGCAAGCCAGGGGCAAGCCAGGGGTAAGGCAGGGACAGGAACAGGGTGGGCACAATGAAAATGACGTCAGGGATCACGGCATCGGCGCGGGCGACGCTGTCGCGCCCGCAGGGGTTGTCGCGCCGGCAGGTGTTGGGCGCCGGTGCGGCGGGCGCCGCCGTGGCGCTGGCCGCGCCGCACGTCGCGCGGGCCGCGCTGGTCGAGGTGAACTTCGTCGAGGCGGTGCATAATCTCGGCTATATCGACCTCTATGTCGGCCAGCGCGGCGGCTACTTCGAGAAGTTCGGCATCAAGCTCAACGTCAAGGCCGCGGGCGGGGATACGCAGGCTTTCGCCGCGGTGCTCGGGCGCTCGGCGCTGTTCGGCATCGGGGATCCGACCATGGTGCCGATGTCGGTGGAGAATGGCGGGCCGGGCAAGGTCGTCGGCACCGTGGTGCAGCGGGCGCATTATTTCGGCGTGTCGAAAACCGTCGCGCCGATCACGGATCCGAAACAGTTCAAGGGCCTCACCGTCGTCACCTCGCCCGAGCCAAACACCAATTACAGCGTCACCAGGAAGCTGCTCGAGGAGGCCGGGCTCGTCGTCGGCAAGGACGTGAAGATGCTGCAGGTGAGCCCCGGCACCGAAATCGCGGCGATGCTCGCCGGGCGGGCCGACGTTGCCATCGCCTACCAGCCGGGCGTGGCCGAGGCCGAGGACCAGGGCGCGCACACGGTGTTCGATTTTTCCAACGCCATCGGCCCGTTCTGCAACACCGGCATCATGGTGCTGAACGAGACCATCGCCCGCCAGCCGGCGATCGTGCAGGCGCTGTGCAACGGCTTCGAGCTGGCGGACCGGCGCGTCTACGAAGATCCCGACTACGCGCAAACCGTGGCGCGGATGGAATTTCCGGAACTGCCGCCGAAGGTCGTCGACAAGGCGATCGCGTCCGAGCTGAAATACAAGATCCCGGCGCAGTCCGTCGTGGTGGACCCGGCGCAATGGGACAATCTGATCAAGATGCAGGTCTATCTCAAGAACATCAAAGGCACGACGACGTTCGCGCAGATCGTGGACAACAGTTTCGCGGACAAGGCGCACGCCGCGTGAGGCGCGGCCGGAGGTGAGTTTCGCGCCCTCCATCGCCGGCGGCGCGGTGGCCGCCGGCGAGATTTTCGCCGCCACCGATCTCGGCAAGAGTTTCGGCGAGGATTTGTCCGCGCCGGTGGAGGTGATCCGCTCGGTCTCCTTCGCGCTGGCGCGGGGCGAGATCGTCAGCCTGGTCGGGCCGTCCGGCTGCGGCAAGACGACGCTGCTCAATCTGCTCTGCGGCCTGCTGGCGCCGAGCCATGGCCGCATCGCCTGGTTCGGCCGCCCGCTCGCCGGCACGCCGGAGCGCGTCGGCTACATGCTGCAGAAGGATCTGCTGCTGCCGTGGCGCACCGCGGTGGAGAATGCCGAGCTCGGGCTGCAGATCAAGCGCGTCGGCCGGGCCGAGCGGCGCGTGCGGGCGATGGGCGCGCTGGAGCGGCTCGGGCTCGCCGGGTTCGCCGGCTTCTATCCGAGCGCGCTCTCCGGCGGCATGCGTCAGCGCGTGGCGCTGGCGCGCACGCTGGCGCCGGACCCGGAGGTGCTGCTGCTCGACGAGCCGTTCTCGGCGCTGGATTTCCAGACCAAGCTGCTGATCGAGCGTGACACGGCGCGGCTGGTGCGCGAGGAGCAGCGCGCGCTGCTGCTGATCACGCACGACATCGAGGAAGCGGTCAGCCTCTCGGACCGCGTGATCGTGCTCTCGCGCCGGCCCGCGCACGTGATCACCGAGCACCGCATCGAGCTGCCGGGCGACCGCACCGACATGATCCAGGCGCGCGAGGCGCCGGAGTTCGCGCATTATGTTCGCACCATCTGGAACGAGCTGGAGCTGCATTGAGCATGGCGCCGGTGTCGGAGACCGTCGAGGTCGGCAGGGTGGCGCCGAGACCGGCCGGCCGGGCGCGGCGGCGCTGGCGGGGGCGGCTCGGCGTGTTCGCGGCGCAAATGGCGCTGCTGGCGCTGCTGCTGGCGGCGTGGGAGGTGGCGACGCGCGGGGCGGCGGTGAACGCGTTCCTGTTCGGCTCCCCCGGCGCCATCGCCGCGGCCCTGATCGCTGCCGCGCGCGACGGCACGCTGCTCGCGGATACGCTCGTCACCGGGCTGGAGACGCTGGCCGGCTTCGCGCTCGGCAATCTGCTCGGCACCGGCATCGGCCTGGCGCTGTGGTATTCGCGCTTCGTCTCGCGCGTGCTGCAGCCGTTCATCCTGGCGCTGGGTTCGATCCCGATCGTGGCGCTGGCCCCGATCGTCATCATCTGGTTCGGCACCGGCTTCGCCTCCAAGCTGGCGATGGCGACGCTCTCGGTCGTGGTCGTTTCGCTGGTGATCGCCTACAAGGGCGCGCTCGGCGTCGATCCCGACCAGATCAACCTGATGCGCTCGCTCGGCGCCGACAAGCACCAGATTTTCCGCCATCTGGTGCTGCCGGCCTCGCTCACCGACATTTTCGCCGGCCTCAAGCTCACCGTCGGCTTCGCCCTCGTCGGCGCGATCATCGGCGAGTTCATGTCCTCCGACGAGGGGCTCGGCCACGCCATCTTCAAGGCCGGCAGTCTCTACGTGATCTCCAAGGTGTTCGCCGAGCTCGCCGTGACGGTGGCGCTGGCGCTGGTGCTGTCGGCGCTGGTCCATCGCCTGGAGCGGGCCTTGCTGCCCTGGCGGCACGACCTGCAATAGCGGGCGTGGCCGCCCTTGACCTGCATCAACGCGGCGCGCGAGGCTGGGGGGCATCGTTGCGGCCCTACGTCGGAAAGCGTCAGGAGAGCGGGGATGCCAGGAACGTCAGAGCCAGGAACGCCAATGCCAGCATCGCCCGTGCCAGCATCGCCAATGCCAGCATCGCCCGTGCCAGCATCGCCCATCACCGTCGCCGACATCATGACTCGTGAAATCGTGACCGTTCGCGCCGACGCGGCGGTGCGCGAGGCGATCCATCTCATGCTGGACAAGCACATCAGCGGCGTGCCGGTGGTGGATGCGCATGGAAGGCTGGCCGGCATCCTCACCGAGGGGGATCTGCTGCGCCGGGCCGAGCTCGGCACGCAGACCGAACGGCCGCGCTGGCTCGCCTTCCTGCTCGGGCCGGGGCGGTCGGCGGCCGACTATGTGCAGGCGCACGCGCGCACGGTGGGCGAGATCATGACCGCCGATGTCGTCTCCGTCGCCCCCGACACACCGCTCGCCGACGTCGTCTGGCTGATGGAGCGCAAGCATGTCCGCCGTCTGCCGGTGGTCAGCGCCGGCGTGCCGGTGGGCATCGTCAGCCGCGCCGACCTGATCCGCGCCCTGTCACAGATGCTGGCCAAGGATGCCGAGCCGGCGCCGGGCGATACCGCCATCCGCCGCGCCATCCTGGCCGAGATCGAGCGCCAGCCCTGGGGCCGGCGGGACGGGGTGATCGTCACCGTCCATGACGGGCTGGTGCATCTCGACGGCGTGATCTTCGACGAGCGCGAGCGCAAGGCGCTGCGGGTGGTGGCCGAGAACGCGCCCGGGGTGAAGGAAGTGCGCGATCACCTGGTCTGGGTCGAGCCGACCTCCGGGATGTCGATCGAGCCCGGCGAGGATGGCTGGGCGGCGCCCAAATCCTGAGCTGTCGGCGCGTGGCGCAGCAGGCGCAGGAAGTCGGCGTCGCCTGAGAGCACGAGGCGGCTCGTGCCGGCGCCGAAGCCCTCGCGATAGGCCTCCAGCGTGCGCCATGTGGTGAAGAAGGTCGGGTCCTTGCCGAAGGCCGCGGCGTAGATGCCGATCGCCTTCTGCTCGCCCTCGCCGCGCAATTTCTCCGCCGTGCCGCGGGCGTCGGCCAGCAGCACCGTGCGCTCGCGCTCCGCCCCGGCGCGGATGCGTGCGGAGGCCTCCGCACCCTCGGCGCGGGCCTGGCGGGCGACGCGCTCGCGCTCGGACTGCATGCGGCTGAGGATGGCCTCGGTATTCTCCTCCGGCAGATCCGCGCGACGGATGCGGACATCCTCGACGGCGATGCCGAAGCCCTGCATCTCCCCGTTCACCTCGGTGCGGATGCGGCTCATGATGCGGTCGCGCTGGGCGGAGAGCACGTCGAGCAGGCTCTCATTGCCGAGCACGCGCCGCAGGCTGCCGGAGACGACGGCGCCGAGCCGGGCCTCGATCACGCCCTCGGTCGGGCCGGCGGCCTGGAACAGGCGCAGCGGATCGACGATGCGGAAGCGGGTGAAACTGTCCACGATCAGCCGGCGCTGGTCGCCGAGAATGACCTCCTCGCTGGCGACGTCGAAATCGAGCAGCCTGCGGTCGAACGGGATCGCGGTCTGCACGAAGGGCAGCTTGGCGTGCAGGCCCGGCGCGGTGATGACGCGGATCGGCTGGCCGAACTGGGTGATCAGCACCTGCTCGGTCTGGGCGACGGTGAACAGGCTGGAGCCGGCGACGATCGCGGCCAGCAGCAGCAGGATGGCGCCGAAGGGCAGCAGGCGGTTCATGGCGCTTTTCCCGGTTGGGCCGCGCCGGATGGCGTGGTCGAGGGCGGCGGCGAGGGGGACGCGGGCGGCGCCTGCGGCCGCGCCGGCTCGGGGGCCAGGGTGAGCAGCGGCAGCACGCCCTTCAGCGTCGGGTCCACCACCACCGTCTGCGCGTGTTCCACCACGCTCTGCATGGCGTCGATATAGAGCCGGCGCAGCGTCACGTCCTTGGCGGCGCGGTAGGCGGCGAGCACGCTGTCGAAGCGCTGCGCCCGGCCGGTGGCCTCCGCGATCGCCGCCTGCCGCGCGCCATCGGCATCGGCGACGATGTGCGCCGCGTCGCCGCGTGCGCGCGGGACGATGTCGTTGTGGTAGGCCTCGGCCTCGTTGCGCATGCGCTCGGCGTCGGTATTGGCGCGCTGCACGTCGCGGAAACTGTCGATCACCGCCGCCGGCGGATCGACGCGCTGGAGCTGCACCTGCGTCACCTCGACGCCGGCGCCGTAGCGGTCGAGGATCGCCTGCGTGCCCTTGTTCACGGCGGTCTCGATCTGCGCCCGCGCCGCGGTCAGCGCCGGCTGGATCGGCGTGCGGCCGATCACCTCGCGCATCACGCTCTCGGCGGCGGATTTCACCGTCTCCTCCGGGTTGCGCACGCCGAACAGGAAGTCCGCAGCGTTGCTGATGTGCCAGAAGACGGTGAAGTTGATGTCGATGATGTTCTCGTCGCCGGTGAGCATCAGGCTTTCGACGCCGACATCGCGCGGCGGGCGCATCTCCCCGGTGATCTCGTCACGCCCGCGCGAGCGATAGCCGATCTCGATGCGGTTGATGCGCGTCACCGCCGGCCGCTCCACGGTCTCGATCGGCCAGGGCAGGTGGTAGTTCAGCCCCGGTCCGGCGCTGCGCACATAGGCGCCGAAGCGCAGCACCAGGCCCTGCTGGTCCGGCTGGACGCGGAACAGGCCGCTGGCGAGCCAGACGCCGAGGAGCGCCACCACCAGCAGGGCGAGGCCGCGGCCGCCGCCGAAGCTCGCCGGCCCGAGTCCGCCCGGCCGGCCGGGTCCGCCGCCGCCGAAGCTCGCGCGCAGCCAGGCGAGGAACTCGTCGAGGTCGGGGAAGGGCGGGCCGCCGCGGCCCGGCGGCAGGCGCGGGCCGTTCGGCCGCCCGGGCGGACCCCACGGCCCCGAGCCGCCGGAATTCCCGCCGCTGTTCCAAGACATCGCCGCTCCTCCTGTTCCCGCGCCGCGCCGGCGCCGGCTGTCTCCGCGCCGTTCCGGCGATAGGGCCATTGGCGCGCGCGCCAGCCAGATGCATATCGGTAGCCGGAGCGGCGGACGGTTATCGACCGGACAGGAAAGGCTGGCAAGCGGATGAGCAACCCCACACAAGAGACGCTGCGCGCGGCGCTGCGGAGCCTGCGTGACCCGGCGAGCGGGCAGGACATCGTCGCCGCCGGCATGGTCGAGGGCATCGAGGTTCGCGGCGGCCTGGTGCAGGTGGCGCTCAGTGTCGATCGCGCGCGGGCCGCTTCGCTGGAGCCGCTGCGCCGGGAGGCGGAGGCGCTGCTCGCCCGCCAGCCGGGGGTGCGCAACGCCGCCGTCATCCTCACCGCCCACAAGCCGGCCGAGCCCGCCCAGCCACCGCCGGCCGGGCCCGTCAAGCCGCCGGCGGCGGCGCATGGCCAGCGCGCCGCGCTGCTGGGTGGGGTGCGGGCGGTCATCGCCGTCGCCTCGGGCAAGGGCGGCGTCGGCAAATCGACCGTCGCGGTCAATCTCGCCGTCGCGCTGGCGCGCCAGGGCCTCGCCGTCGGGCTGCTCGATGCCGACATCTACGGCCCCAGCCTGCCGCGCATGCTGGGGCTGGCGCGCAAGCCGGAGGTGCGCGGGGCCAAGGGCAAGGAGATGATGATCCCGCTCGAGGCCTGGGGGCTGAAGGCGATGTCCATCGGCTTCCTGGTCGAGGAGGAGACGCCGATGATCTGGCGCGGCCCGATGGTGATGGGCGCGCTGGAGCAGATGATGGGCCAGGTGGCCTGGGGCCCGCTCGACGTGATGGTGGTGGACATGCCGCCCGGCACCGGGGACGCGCAGCTGACCATGGCCCAGCGCGTGGCCCTGACCGGCGCGGTGATCGTCTCCACGCCGCAGGACATCGCGCTCCTCGACGCGCGGCGCGGGGTGCGCATGTTCGAGCGCGTCAGCGTGCCGGTGCTCGGGCTGGTCGAGAACATGAGCTATTATTGCTGCCCGAATTGCGGCCACCGTGCCGAGATTTTCGGCCATGGCGGGGCGCGCGCGGAGGCCGCGCGGCTCGGCGCGTCCTTCCTCGGCGAGGTGCCGCTGCTGCTCGACATCCGCACCGCCTCCGATGCCGGCACCCCGATCGTCGCCGCGGCGCCGGAGAGCGAGGCCGCGCGCGCCTTCGCCGCGCTGGCCGGGCGCGTGTGGGAGGCCACCGAAGCCGCGCTCGCCGCCGCCGCGCCGGCGCCGCGCATCGTCGTGGAGTAGGCGCGGCACACGCCCCGATTGTCTCGGCCGCGGGGCTGTGCCAGATTCGCTTGTGGGGGACACGGCCGGGGTGATCGGCCAGGCGGGAGGCAGCGCGGTGGCCGACGACGAAAAGAAAATGACCCAGGACGCCAAGGACGCGGTCGCCCTGCTCGACACCTATCCCAAGCTTGCCGGCGGCATGGCCGACAAGGTCCAGGGCTATTTCAAGGACCGCAAGGTCGGGTTCAAGCAGATCAAGGCCGACATCGCCGGCTTCGCCAAGGATGCGGACGGCTGCGACAAGCAGATCGCCGCGGCCGAGAAGCTCAACAAGGACGTGCAGAAATCCGGCCTCGATGCCAAGCTGAAGAGTTCGCTCGCCGATACGATTAAGGATGCGAAGTCGGCGCTGGCCTCGCTGCGCACCAACCTCGACCAGTACGCGGGCTACGCCGACAAGGCCGAGAGCGAGGACGGCGCCATCGCCAAGGATCTCGCCCCCGTCATCAAGCAGCTCGGCGAGAGCATAAAGTTTCTCGGCGCCGCCGTGATCACCCTGCCCGGCGAGGCCGAAACGCTCGACGATATCGACAAGAAGACCAAGAACCCCGCCGAGAAGATCAAGGCGCTGAGCCCGGTGCTGAAGCAGCTGACGCAGCGGGTCAAGGAGGTCGGCGCGGAGATCACCACGGCCGAGAGCGCCGCGGATTCGGCGAAGTCGGTGCTCAAGCGGCGCAAATCCTCGGTGTTCCTGCCGAGCACGGACGCGCTGTGCGACGACGCCGAGGCGCTCGGCACCGCCGCCGCCGCCAAGGCCAAAACCTGCCGCGGCCTGAACGACAAGCTGCTCGACCGGATCAACTTCTTCACCAAATACGTCAAGCAGCTCGGCGGCTGAACCCCGGTACCCGGGCCGCGTGGGGCGGTTGGTGTGAGATGCCCGGTTTAGGACCGGCGCGTTGGCGGCCATGATCCTGCCGCCGGTCGCGGCCGGTGCGGTGCTGTTCGGGGCCGCGCTGCACGCGGCGTGGAACGTCGGCGTCCGCTACGGCGCGCGGCAGCGCGAGACGACGGCGGTGCTGGCGGCCTCCACGAGCCTGATCGGTGCCGCCGCGTTGCCGTTGCTGCCCGCGCCGGCCGCCGCGGCGTGGCCGCACCTGGCGATATCCGCTGTCCTGCACGTCGTTTATTTCAATCTGGTGGCG
>JAJZFF010000474.1 GCA_021805485.1 Pseudomonadota bacterium | reverse complement strand
GGTGGCCTCGGGCACCGGGGCGAGCAGCCAGGCGCGGCGGCGCGGCAGGTCGGGGCCGCGGACACGATCGCGCGGGCCGGCGCTGGGCGCGCGCGGACGCGGCGGCGGCGCGCCTCCGGCCAGCCTGGCGAAGCGGGCGACCATGCGGCGCAGGCGGGACCAGAGCAGGATGACGAGCGGCTGCGACGCCGGACCGAAGGCGCCCTTCGCGCCGCGCGCGGCGACGGCGCGGCAGAGCCCCTCGATGATGGCGGCGAAACGGACGGCGATCGTCATGAACGGAACATGAACATGAACGGGCGGGGGTGGGCAAGAGCCGCCTGCCCTGCCCCGCGCGGGTTTACAGCGGCGGACCCCGCCCCCACGTAACCTGCGTCCGCGCCGCCCCTGGCGGCATCGAGATCCATCATGGCCCCGGGACCGACTCCGGCTTCCGCCCGCCGCCGCGCGGCGCGCATGGCCGCTCCCGGAGCCCGCCCCGCGGGGCGCAACAGCGGAGGAAAAAAGACGCATGCAAAAGGTTGTGGCAGGAACGGCATCGTTCTGGATGGCCCATCTTTCGACCATCATCGGTGTCGCGACCGCGCTGCTGATCGGCATCGCCGGAACGGCGGTGGCGCGGGCGGCGCTCGGGATTCTCGTGCGCTGGTCGGACCGGCACGGCCGCAAGTTCCGCGCCGCCATTCTCGGGAACCTGCTGCTGCCGATCGTGATCGGGGTATGGGCGCTGGCGGCGTATTTCGCGGCGCTGGCCGTGGCGACGCCGCTGCACCTGGTCGGGCTGCTCGGCATCCTGCCCGTCGTGCTCAAGGTGTTCATGCTGATGACGATCGCCTGGGCGGCGCTGCGCGTCGTCGCGGTGAGCGAGATGGCGTATCCCGCGCATGTGTGGTCGAGGCGGGGCGAGAACCCGGACCCGATGCTGGTGGACGCCATCGGCAAGATCACGCGGATTCTCGTGGTCGCGGTGATCGGGCTGATGATTTTGCGGGTGCTGAACTTCTCGATCGCCAGCCTGCTGGCCTTCGGCGGGGTGGCCGGCATCGCGGTCGGCTTCGCCGCCCAGGGTGTCACCGCCAACCTGTTCGGCGCGCTGGTGGTCTATCTCGACCGGCCGTTCAAGGTGGGCGAGTGGATCGTGCTGCCCGCGCAGAACGTGTTCGGCACGGTCGAGCATATCGGCTGGCGGACCACGACGCTGCGCGGCTTCGACACCCGGCCCTATTACGTGCCGAACCAGATTTTCAATTCATCGGTCGTGCAGACGCCGCCGCGGATGCAGGCGCGGCAGATCAGCACCACGATCTCGATCCGCTACGCCGATTTCGACCGGCTGGAGGCGATCACCGAGGCGTGCCGCGAGCATGTCGACAACCATCCGGACATCGACCAGTCGCTCGGCGCGATGGTGTATTTCGACCAGTACGGCAACCATGCGCTGCAGATCATGATCTGGTGCTTCACCCGCACCGTGGTGTGGAAGGAATCGCTCGCGATCCAGGAGCGGGTGCTGATCGAGCTGGGGCGGATCGTGCGGCAGCACGGGGCGGAGCTGGCGGTGCCGGTCTCGCAGGTCGAGATCACCTCGCCGATGCCGATGCCGGCCGAGCCGCCGCGGCAGCCGGCGATGCAGCCACGGTGAGCCGGGGCGCGGTCAGGCGCGGGGAAGCGTGACGCCGATCATGTCGCCCTCGCGGACGATGGCGGCAAGTGCTGCCTCGGACCAGCCCTCGGTGCCGGCGGGGCGCATCGGCAGCACCATCCAGCGGTAATCGGCGGTGCTGTCGACCACACGGATGGCGGTGGCCTCCGGCAGTTCGGTGCCCCATTCGGCGATGAGGCCGCGCGGGTCGCGCACGGCGCGGGCGCGGTAGGCGGCGGACTTGAACCAGAAGGGCGGGTAGCCGAGCACGGCGCGGGGGTAGCAGCTGCACAGGGTGCAGACCACGAGGTGGTGGATGCCCGGGGTGTTCTCGACCACGCCGAGCGGCGGCAGGCCGCGCATCGGGATTTCGAGCAATTCGGCGGCGCGGGCGCCATCGGCCAGCATCAGCGCCTTGTAGTCCGGGTCGGTCCAGGCCTTGGCGACCATGCGCGCGCCCTGGGCCGGGCCGCCGCCATCGGTGATGCGGATGCGCTCGGCGATTTCATCGGCCGAGGCGATGGATTTCGCGGACAGCAGCGATCGCAGGCCGGCAAGGAGTGTCGCGCTGTCCGCCTCGCGCCAGGTCATGCGGCCTCCAGCCAGTGTTCGTAGAGCTCGACGAGGATCTCGTCGCCCGAAGGATGCGGCCAGGGATCGGCGGCGGGCCAGAGATCGGCCTGGCGGAAGCGGACGTGATAGAGTGCCACCGGGCGCGCCGGGCGGGCGAAGGCGAGATCCTCCGGATTGGGAAAGTCGCCGAGATGGCGGACGATTTCGCCGGGCCGGCCCCGCACGTAATGCGGCGTGCGGATGTGGCAGCGCCCGCGCGTTTCCGGCCAGTCGAGCCGGACGCGGACAGGGGTGCCGGCGCTCAGCATCTTGCGTCCCGCACGGCGGCTTCAAGCGCGGTGTCGAGCTCGGCTTCGGTGATGACCTGTTTTTCCAGCAGGATCGCGAGGATCGAGCGAATCCAGCGCTCGTAATAGCCGAGGCCGAAATACTGCGCCTCGGGCAGGCTCTCGATGCCGCGGCGGAGTTCGTCGACCGACATCACCTTCTTCTGGCCGAGGATCTGGCGGATGGCGTCGACCTCGCGGTCGAAATCGGTGAGCGCGTGGGGCGAGACGTCGACCGGTTCGCACATGAAACGCGGGGCGCCGCCGAGATCGTGCATGATGGTGGGCGGGGTGTCGTTCATGGCGCGATGGGATCACGGATCGGTGGCGGCGGCAAGCGGTTTCGGCGCTCAGTCCTTCAGCGCGCCGGACATGCCTGCGACGTAGTATTCGACGAAGAAGAAATAGACGAGCACGACCGGCAGGGTGCCGAGCAGCGCGCCGGACATCAGCTGGCCCCACTGGAACACGTCGCCGCGCATCAGCTCCGTCGTCAGCCCGACCGAGATGGTCTTGTTCGACGAGGAGAACATGTAGATCAGCGCGTAGAGATATTCGTTCCAGGAGAGGGTGAAGGAGAAGATCGTCGACGAGATGAGGCCGGGGACCGAGAGCGGCAGGATGACGCGGAACATGATTCGCGGCCAGCTCGCGCCATCGACCAGCGCGGCCTCTTCCAGCTCGCGCGGGATGGAGCGGAGGAAGCCGATCAGCAGCCAGGTGCAGAAGGGGACGAGGAAGGTCGCGTAGATCGGGATCAGCGCCCAGAGCTTGTTGAACCAGTGCAGCTTGATCAGCACCGAGGCGAGCGGGATGAACAGGATCGCCGGCGGGACGACATAGGAGAAGAAGATCGCGGTCGAGAGCGCGCGGGCGCCGAAGAAGCGCAGGCGGACGATGGCGAAGGCGGCGAAGAAGGAGACGGTGACGCTCAGCAGCGTGGCGCCGGCGGAGACGAACAGCGTGTTGGCGAACCAGCGCGGATATTCGGTGGTGGTGAGCAGGCCTATGATGTTGCCGAGCGTGGGGTGGAAGACCCACCACGGGTTCGGGGTGTTCAGCAGTTCCGGCTGCGATTTCAGCGCCGTCAGCACCATCCAGTAGAAAGGCAGCAGCAGGAACAGCAGCATCAGCCCCAGCGGCAGCCAGAGACGCCAGCCGGCGCGTTCGGTCATGTCAGCGGCCCTCCCGTGTCGAGCGCAGGGCGATGAAGGCGAGGACCAGCATGATCGGGATCACCGAGGCGGCGATGGCCGCACCCTGGCCGAGCGTGCCGCCGTTGATCGCGCGTTGGTAGGCCAGGGTGGTGAAGACCTGCGTCGCGTTCAGCGGGCCGCCGCGCGTCATCGTCCAGATCAGCTGGAAGTCGGTGACGGTCCAGATCGTCGAGAAGGAGAGCAGGATCGTCGTCACCGGCAGGAGCAGCGGCCAGATGATGCGGCGGAAGATGGTGAAGCTCGTCGCGCCGTCGATCGAGGCGGCCTCGATCAGGTCTTTCGGGATCGCGGTGAGGCCGGCGAGATAGCCCATCGCGAAATAGGGGATGCCGCGCCAGACATTGACGACGATGAGCGAGATGCGGGCGGGCCAGGTTTCGCCGAGGAAGTTGATGTAGCCGTGGATCAGGCCGAGCTTGATGAGCAGCCAGCTGATCGCCGAGAATTGCGGGTTGAGCAGCCAGTTCCAGGCCAGCGCCGAGAGCACGGTGGGCGCCACCCAGGGCAGCAGCATGATCGCGCGGGCGGCGCGGTAGCCGCGGAAGCGGCGGTTGAGCAGCAGCGCGAGGCCGAGGCCGAGGAAGAGTTTCAGCGCCTCGGAGCAGATCGTGTACATCAGCGCGTAGAAGACCGCGCCCTGGTAGACCGGGTCGTGGAAGAGCTGGATGTAGTTGCGCAGGCCGACGAAATGCGCCGGCGAGCCGAGCACCGCGTTGCTCAGGCTCAGCCAGATGCCGAGCCCGAGCGGATAGGCGAGCAGGAGGACGAGGATGAGGCTCGCGGGGGCGGCGAGGAGCAGGCCGAGAACGTTCGGCCGGTCCAGCATCCGCCGGAGCCACGAGCCGCTGGGCCGGCCGGCAAGGGCAGGCGACGATGATGACATGCGTGTCCCCTGCCGGCCGGCGGATCAGGCGCCGTAGATTTCGCGGAGCTGCTGGGCGGCGCGTTTCGCCGCCTCCTGCGGCGCGGTGCCGTGGACGCAGACATCGGCGAACATGTTGACGATGACGAAATCGTTCAGCGCGGTGGCGGCGGCGCGGCCGGGCTTGCCGGCATAGCCTTCCGGCAGGTTGTCCACCAGCGCGTCGCGATACGGGGTGATGTTCGGGTTCGAGGTCCAGATCGGCAGCTTGGCATAGTCCTTCAGCGCCGGGGTGACATAGCCGAACATCGCCGTCAGCCACGGCGCCATCTGCGGCTTCTCGCTCATGAAGCGCAGATATTCCTTCGCCGCGTTCGGGTATTTCGAATATTTGAAGATGAAGGCCTGCGAGAACAGGTTGAACATCGTCTGGTGGCCGACCGGGCCGACGGGCATCGGCGCGTTCCGCGTGTCCTTGTAGATTTCGGGGAACTTCTCCTTCGCGACATACCAGATGCTGATGCCGTTGATCGTCGCGCTGATCTGGCCGGCGAGGAAGGCCTGGTTGTTGTTGATGTCGAGCCAGGAGGAGACGCCCGGAATCATCGTTTCATACAGCGCCTTCGCGTATTTCAGCGCCTCGTAGGTTTCCTTGGATTCGATGGTGACCTTGTTGTTCTCGTCGACCTGCTGGCCGCCGAAGCCCCAGAGGACCCAGTGCGTCCAGGTATTGGCGTCGCCGACGGCGTGGCCGAGGGCGAGGCCGATCGGGTGGTTCTGCTTCTTCAGCTTGCGCGAAAGATCGAGGAAGCCGTCGAAATCCTTCGGGAAGGTGTCGTAGCCGGCTTCCTTCACCCAGCTTTCGCGATAGGCGACGGCGTCGCCGGGGCCGCCGATCGGCACCGCGATCCAGCGCTTCTGGGCGTCGTCATAGCCGTAGGTGCGGGCGATGTTGTAAAAGCCGCCATATTTCTTCTCGAGATAGCCGCAGACGTCGGAAACATCGACCAGCTTGTCGGGGTAGATGAACGGATCGTCGTAGAAGCCCATGATGATGTCCGGGCCGGAGCCGAGCTGCGCGGCGAGGCCGGATTTCGCCTGCACCTCGTCCCAGCTGATTTCCTGGATCGAGACGGGCACGCCGGTCGCCTTGGTGAAGGCCTCGGAGTTCATTTTCCAGTGCTTGTCGTCGGCGCCGACGAAACCGGTCCAGCGCAGCATCTGCAGGTGCGCGCCCTTCTCGATCGGCAGCATCGGCTTGTAGGCGGCCTGGGCGATTTCCGGCACGGCACCGGCGGCGAGCGCCCCGGCGGCCGTGAGTTGCATCAGGCGCCGGCGAGAAAATTCCGTCATCTGCGTTCCCCCAAAGGATTTTGTCTTGTCCGTCCGCGTATTTTATACAAAACATGCAGTCAGTGGCAACGGTGTATTTCCCTTCGCTCCCGCAACAAGCGGATGGACGGGGGCGCTGCCGCCAACGGGAACAGGAAACGGGGAAGCGCAACCGCGATCATGGCACACGTATCATTGCGACAGGTCGTCAAATCCTATGGCGGCGCGCTGCAGGCGGTGAAGGGCATCGATCTGGAGATCGAGGACAGGGAATTCGTCGTGCTGGTCGGCCCGTCCGGCTGCGGCAAGACGACGACGCTGCGCATGGTCGCGGGGCTTGAAAGTGTCACCGGCGGCGAGATCCGCATCGGCGATCGCGTCGTCAACGACCTGCCGGCGCGCGACCGCGACATCGCCATGGTGTTCCAGAACTACGCGCTCTATCCGCATCTGACCGTGTTCGAGAACATCGCCTTCGGGCTGCGCGTGCGCGGCCACACCCAGGCGGATATCGATTCGCGGGTGACCGAGGCGGCGCGGATTCTGGGCATCGGCGATTTCCTCAAGCGCAAGCCCAAGGAACTCTCGGGCGGGCAGCGCCAGCGCGTGGCGATGGGGCGGGCGATCGTGCGGCATCCGCAGGTCTTCCTGTTCGACGAGCCGCTGTCGAATCTCGACGCGAAGCTGCGCGCGCAGATGCGCACCGAGATCAAGCGCATCCACCAGACCGTGCAGGCGACGACGATCTACGTCACCCACGACCAGGTGGAGGCGATGACGCTGGCGGACCGGATCGTGATGATGAATCACGGGCGGATCGAGCAGATCGGCACGCCGGACGATTTGTATCACCGGCCGGTGTCGCGCTTCGTGGCGGGTTTCATCGGCAGCCCGCCGATGAATTTCTTCGACTGCACGCTGACCGGCGACGAGGCCGGGCTGAGCCTGCGCCTTGCCGACGGCACCGAACTCGGCGTGCCGCCGGAGCGGGTCGCGCGGTATCTGCCGCACCGGGAGAAGAAGATGGTCTTCGGCATTCGGCCGGAAAATCTCGGCGCCGCCGATGCGGCAACGCCGGAGGGGCGGTTCATGCCCTGCCGGATCGAGGTGGTGGAGCCGCTGGGGGCGGACACGCTGCTCTATTTCCGCATCGGCGAAACCTTCGCCTGCGCCCGCGTGGATCCGCACGCGCCGGCCTCGGTGGGCGCCACCGTGTCGCTGGCGCCGGACATGGCGCGGATGCATCTGCTCGACGCGGAGAGCGGGCTCGTCGTGTGATCCGGTGTCCGCCCCCGATGTCCGGTGGATGCCGGGGCGGGATGTCAGGGCGGGATGTCAGGGCGAGATGTCGTCGAGCAGGCGGGCGCGGGTGCTGATGCCGAACTGTGCGACCAGCGCCGCCAGCACGAGGAAGAAGCCGATCAGCAGGAACGCCGCCATGACGCCGATCCGCGGGATGAGCGGGGCGATCGCGATCATGCCGACGCCGCCGCCGAGATGGCCGATGCCGTCGACCAGGGCGAAGCCGGTGGTGCGCGCGCGGGTCGGGTAGTTCTCGACCGACCAGGCATAGGCGATCGGCACCCAGACATTGAAGCCGAAGAAGACGATCATCGCGCCGATCACCGAGAGCCACAGCGTCTGCCCGCCCAGGGCGATGAGCACGCCGCCGCCGAGGGTGATGGCCGCGGCCAGCAGCGTCCAGCGCTTGCGCTCCATCCGCTCGCCCCAGACATAGGCGACGATGGCGCAGAGCACGAAGCCGAACGTGCCCATCGCGGTGATCAGCCCGGCCTCGGGCGGGGGGTAATGCAGGGCGGCGAGCAGCGTGGTGAAGCCGGCGGCGAAGGAATAGACGGTGATGTAGGCGAGGAACCACATCACGATCAGCAGCAGCGTGCGGTTGCGGTAGGTCGTGTTGCGGAAGATCGCGCTGAAGGGCATCGCCTCCTCGCGCCTCGGCGCGGGCGGCAGGTGCTCGGGCAGCGGCGGCAACGGGAAGATCGCGTGGGCGCGGGCCTCCATGTCGGCGATGACCTGGCCGGCCTCTTCGAGGCGGTCGCGGGAGATGAGCCAGCGCGGCGATTCGGGAAGCTGGAAGCGCAGCAGCACGCCGACCAGCGCGAGCGCCGCGCCGATGAGATACATCACGCGCCAGCCATCCGGAAAGCCCTTGCCGGCGAGGGCGAAGGGCAGGCCGAGCGGCAGCGGCGTGGGCGGCGTGGTCAGCCAGAGGCCGAGCCAGATGCCGGCCACCGCGCCGAGGGCGGAGAAGATGAAGATCATCGAGGTGTAGCGCGCGCGGCCGCCGGCCGGGGCGAGTTCGCCGATATAGGTGTTGACGATGGCGAGGTCGGCGCCGATGCCGATGCCGGTGAAGGCGCGCGCGGCGACGAAGGTGCCGTAGGACTGCACGACGGCGGTGAGCGCCGAGCCGATGCCGGTGAGGATCATCGTCACCAGCAGCAGGTCGCGCCGGCCCATCCGGTCGGCCAGCGGGCTGAGGACCAGCGTGCCGACCACGTAGCCGGCGAGATTGAGCAGCACCGGCAGGCCGATATAGGCGCCCGACTTCGCCGGCGTGCAGCCCGGCACCAGCGCCATGCAGGTCTGGATGAAGGAGACGTTGATGTCGAAGATATCGTAGAAGGTGAAGAGAAACCCGATGCCGATCACCAGCGCGTAGAGCCGCGGCAGGGTCCAGTTCGGGATCCGGTCGAGCCGCGCGAGCAGGAGCCCCGCGGAATTGTCGGTGGCGGTCATGGTTCCTCCCGGGGTTTGTCGGGCGCCCGGTCTTGCGCCGGGCCGGTGGAAAGGGTGCAGTGCAAGTGAAACCAAAGTCAACCGCGCGGCGCGGGGCGCCGCCGCATGAGGATTGCATCGAATGGTGGACGGGACCGGAGAAAAAATTCGGCTTCACGCCGGGGGCGACGGGGTGACGGCTTGCCGGGGAGGCCGGCGATGACGCTGGTCGCCTCCTGGGTGGAGAGCGCGAACGCGCCGGGGGCGGCGTTTCCGCTCAACAACCTGCCCTGCGGCGTGTTCTCGACCGCGGGGACGGAGGCGCGCTGCGGGGTGGCGATCGGCGATGCGATCCTCGATGTCGCGGCGCTGGAACGCGAGGGGGTGCTGGCGCTTGCGGAGGCGCCGCTGTTCGCCGAGCCGGCCTGGAACGCGGCGATGGCGGCGGGGCCGGAGACCTGGCGGGCGCTGCGGGGGCGGCTCGCCGAATTGCTCGCGGCGGGATCGGCCCTGCGCGACGCTGTGGCGCCGCACCTGGTGGCGCAGCGCGGCGCGAGCCTGCATCTGCCGTTTCGCGTGGCGGAATATACGGATTTCTATGCCGGGCGGAATCACGCCTTCAATGTCGGCGCGCTGTTCCGCGGGCCGGAGACCGCGCTGCCGCCGAACTGGCTGCACATGCCGGTCGGCTATAACGGCCGGGCGTCGTCGGTGGTGGTGTCGGGCACGGAGTTCCACCGGCCGTGGGGGCAGCTGAAGGGGGCCGGGTTCGAGCGGCCGGTGTTCGCGCCGTCACGCCGGTTCGATTTCGAGCTTGAACTCGGCGCCGTGGTCGGGCTGCCCTCGGCGGCGGGGCGGCCGGTGACGGTGGCCGAGGCGGATGCGATGATCTTCGGTTACGTGCTGCTGAACGACTGGTCGGCCCGCGACATCCAGGCCTGGGAAGCCCAGCCGCTGGGGCCGTTCCAGGCGAAGGCGACGGCGACGACGATCTC
>JAJZFF010000610.1:6356-9731 GCA_021805485.1 Pseudomonadota bacterium | reverse complement strand
CTGCACCGGATGAAGGCGGCCGCCTTCCGCGAGACCCTCGATGGTCGTGATCTCGGCGCCATCGAGCGTGACGGCCAGCACGAGGCAGGAATTGATCCGCCGCCCATCGACCAGCACGGTGCAGGCGCCGCACTGGCCGCGGTCACATCCCTTCTTGGTGCCGGGGAGCGCCATCCGCTCGCGCAGGAGGTCGAGCAGCGTGATGCGCGGGTCATCGAGCGTCAGGTCGCGGCAGATGCCGTTGAGCGTGAGGTGTATCGGGTGGAGCATGGAGTCTCCGATCATTCGGGATGTTTATGGATCGACGGGCGCGCTGGCGCGGTGCAAAGGTGCCCGAAAGGTGCGTTGAGCGGCGAAGCCGGATCCGTCGGCCGCTTTCGACAATATACGGAGCATGCCTCCGTTTAGCAATGGGAGAGTTCGGCACGATGCAGATCGCCGGTCGCAAGCCAAGATCGGATGCGCAGCGCAACCGCGAGCGTCTCGTCGCGGCGGCAAAGGAGATACTGGGGCAGGGCGGTCCGGAGGCGAGCCTTGAAGCGGTCGCGCGGCGTGCGGGCCTCGGCATCGGCACGCTCTACCGCCATTTCGCGACGCGCGAGTCGCTGTTCCTGGCGGTCTACGCCAGCGAGGTTGCACAGGCGACGGAGACGGCCACCGAACTGGAATCAGCCGGCGACGGGCTGGAGGCGCTGCGGGCGTGGATTCACGGAATGGTCGGGCTGGTCGAGACCAAGCGAGGCCTGATCGGCGCGTTGTCGGTGGCGATGACGGAGGAGGCGAGGGCACGGTATTCCGAGGTGTCCGCGCCGCTGATCGTCGCGATGGAGCGCCTCGTGGCGCGGGCCCAGGCGGACGGCTCGGTGCGGGCGGATGTCACCACGCAGGAGATCATGTCGACGGTGTTCGCTCTGTGTTACGCGCGCCAGCCCGATCCGGGCTGGAAAGTCCAGGTGCTCCGTATCATCGATATCTTCGTCGACGGGCTGCGGCCTCCGATGGCGCGCGGCGGCTGATCGCCAGCGAGCCTGCCGGCCGGATGCGCGAGATGATCGCGTCTTGTCCGGCGTGCATGAGAGTCCCCAGATATCGTGCGGATCTTGGCGTGATGCCCTGAGCCGGTTGAGGACAACGAGAAAGACGAAACCATGATACCCAGAGAACCGGTCTTCCTTTTCGACCTTGATGGGACGTTGGTCGACAGCGTTTACCAGCATGTCCTGGCCTGGAAGGACGCGCTCGATGCCGAGGATATCGACCTTGCCGTCTGGCGCATCCATCGGAAGATTGGCATGAGCGGCGGACTCTTCACGAACCAGCTCCTCCGCGAGACCGGGCTGGAGATCAGCCCGGAACGCATCGAGCGCCTCCGTCGGGGCCATGCCGAATCATATCGGCGTTACGGGAAACGGATTCGTCCTCTCCCGGGTGCGAGGGCACTTCTCGATCATCTCACCGGGTCCGGCGTGCCCTGGGCGATCGCGACCAGCGGGCGCATGGAGACGGCCGCGGTCAATCTCGAGGCGCTGCAGGTGGACCCCGAGCAGGCGGCGGTGATCACGCGCGATCAGGTGAACCACGCAAAACCGAACCCGGATCTCTTTCTCGCCGCGGCGGAGCGGCTCGGCGCGGCGGTCGAAACGGCGGTCGTGGTGGGCGACAGCATTTGGGACATGCTCGCGGCGGCGCGCTGCAAGGCCCTGGGTGTCGGGTTGCTGAGCGGGGGGTATGGCGCCCATGAGCTGCGGGAGGCTGGCGCGATCAGGGTCTACGAGGACCCCGCCGATCTGCTGCGCCATATCGACGAGATCGGTGGTCGCCGGTGACATCCGTGCCTGACCGGCCCCGACCCGCCGGATTGTGCCCGTCCCATGATCCTCACTGAAGGCGGCGTTCCGGAGGACGAACCCGGTTCGACGGTGAGGCTGCACGATGGGCGGGCGCTCGGGTATCTCGATGTCGGCGCGGCGGAAGGTCCACCGGTCTTTCATTTCCACGGGCACGGTTCTTCGCGGCTGGAGGCCCTCGTGCTGGCCGACGCGGCGCGGTCGGCCGGCCTTCGTATCCTCGCATTCGACCGTCCCGGTATCGGACGCTCCGCCCCCCGACCGGGCGACAGGCTTCTCGATTGGCCGGCGGATATTCTGGAGGCGGCCGATCTTCTCGGAATCGGCCGGTTCGCGGTGCAGGGCATGTCGGCCGGAGGGCCTTATGCGCTCGCCTGCGCGAGGGCTTGCCCCGCCCGCATCACGGTGTGCTCGCTGGTCAGCGCCATGCCGCCGCCGGCGATCGCGCGTCGCTCAGGGCCGCTGAAGCGACGGCTCGCCTGGTGGATCGCGTCTCTGTTCCCGCGCTATCTGCGGCGCCGGCTCAGGCAGTTTCGACCGGACGGCATTCCGACGAGGGAGATGATCAATGCCCGGCTCATGCGCATGGCGCACTGGCTGGGCGGCGAGGATCTGGCCCTGATGCGAAACCCGGCCATGCTTGACCTGATGGCGCGGACGATGACCGAGACAGCCCTGCAGGGCGGCGCCGCGAACCGCACCGAGATCGAACGGCTGGCCCGGCCCTGGGGATTCAGGATCGGAGACGTGCCCGTGCCGGTCCTGCTGTGGCATGGCGGCCAGGATCGGATCCTGCCGGTTGAAGCGGCACGCCTCATGGCTGGGCGGCTCAGGCAATGCGCCGCCACCTATTATGACGGGGAGGGGCATTTCTCGGTTCTGGTGAACCGGTCGCACGATCTGATGTGCGCGTTGAGGGCGCACGCGAGATAGGCTCGCCGGCACCTTGGCGAGCGTTGCGATCGGGCGGAAAGGACGTCGTCAGACGAGGGGCGCGCGGCTCACCGGTCCGCGACCCGGATTCCGTCCTGGCGCATCACTCGCCGGGAGGTTCCGATGGCGGCCGCGATCTGCGCCTTCGAGGCATGCGCCGCGCCGGCGCCGAGCTTCACCTTGCCATCCGGCTCCGGGATGGTGATCGGCTCGACCAGAACCCGCGCCACGCCTTCCCGGATCATGCCGAGGCGGATCGCGACCTCCGGACTGACATCGAGCATGCGGCTTTCGACATTCGGCCCCCGGTCGGCGACCGTGACGGTCGTGCTCGTGCCGTTGGACAGGTTGACGACCTTGGCAACCGTGCCGAGCGGCAGCGTCTTGCTGGCGGCCATCGGCGCGTGCGGATTGAAGCGCTGGCCATCGGCGGTGCGCCGGCCGGCAAAACGGCGGGCGTAATAGGAGGCCTTGCCGGTCTCGTTGCGTCCCGAGAGATCGAGCGGCGGGCGGAGAACGGCCGGCACCGCGACGGGAGGCATCGTACTCAGCCGTTTTGCGACGGTCAGCGCGGGAAGTGCCTGCGTAGGCGGTT
>JAJZFF010000610.1:0-6346 GCA_021805485.1 Pseudomonadota bacterium | reverse complement strand
GCGGCATGGCGAGACTGGCCTGCGGCGCCTTGGCAGCGCATGCGGCAAGCCCTGCCGTGCAGAGAATGATCGCGCCCATCCTGAGCCATGCTCCGGACCGACGCTCGACCGCGACATTCTGCTCTCCCGACTCAAGGGCGCATCTTGGTGATGTGTCCATGGGCAGAGGTTATGAGGAAGATGCATGGCCGAAATGTGGCAGGGTTTGGGCGGGCGGAAACGTCGGCGTCCGGGCGGCGCGTGTTCAGCGCGAGGGCGGCGTATGTCCGACCGCGCCTTGGACCAGGAGATGCCGAAGCCGGAACCCATGGCTGGCGGAGAGACGTTCACCCACGCGCAGCCGGTGGCATTGGCAGACCGCCGCCTCGTAGCACAGAAGACAGGATGGCTTCGCCGAGGCCAGTTCCGCGGCCTCCGCCAGCGCGAACGCAGCTTCCGGCGTAGCCAGACGGTCGTCGACAATGCGCCAGAACTCGTCCCACCGCCGCCGACGATTGGCCTCGCGCCCCGCTGCCGGCGTGCCCAACGCCCGCAGGTGATGGTAGCCGATTCCAGCCGCATCGAGACCGGCGGCGAGTTGTCGCTTCGAAAAACCCGCGCGCCGCGAGAGAGGCAGGTCCCTGACATCGATCACCTGGCGAACGCCGGCTTCGCGCAGGCACCGCACGAAATCATCAAAGCCGCATTTTTCGTAGCCGATCGTGGCCAGTTCATCGGTGTCCATGGGCGGAGTATAGACACCGGCGCGGCGAAGTCGAACGCCGAGCCCGGTCACCCGCGATCACGGAAACTGCCCAAGCCCGCCAGCCGCCGGCGGCGGTTGCAAAACCGGAGTTGCCACCGGATATGTGCGGCGACGGGCTATCTTTCAGGACTGCCGGACTTGAGCGAAAGGCCGATTTCACAAGTGCGATCGGGGCGCGGCGGCGCCTGCTGCCCTCGGCGGAGGACGATCTGACATGGGACGCATCATCTGGCTCGCCTCCTATCCGAAATCCGGCAACACCTGGCTGCGGGCTTTCCTGCAGAACTATATCCTCGATGAGGGCCGGCCGCAGGACATCAATCGGCTGACCCTGCTTTCGACCGGCGAGAGCGGAGCATCGCTCTACCGGCCTTTCATGGCCGAACCGGATGCGACGCTGTCGGCCGAGGCGGCCGCCCGCCTGCGTCCCGCCGTTCACCGCGCGATCGCCGGCGCCGACCCGCAGCGGGTCTTCGTCAAGACGCACAATGCCAATGTCGACCATGCGGGCACGCCGCTCGTGACGGCCGGGGTCACCGATCGCGCGATCTATCTGGTGCGGGATCCGCGCGATGTCGCGGTTTCCTATGCGCATCACCTCGGCGTCGGCCATGACGCATTGATTGATCTGATGACGGACGATCGCGCGGTGTCGGGAGACAACGTCCACAAGGTGACCGAATTCGTCGGCTCCTGGAACCGGCATGTGGAGTCATGGACCGCGCACCCCGCCTGGCCGACAATGGTGTTGCGCTATGAAGATCTGCTCGCCGATCCGGCCGATGGTTTTGGCGACGTGATCCGCTTTCTTGGCGCGGAGCCCGATCCCCCCCGCCTTGCCCGCGCGATCCGACACAGTGCGTTCGACGTCCTCGCCGCACAGGAACGTGAACGGGGTTTTGTCGAACGGCCGGGGGCGGCTGCGCTCTTCTTCCGCAATGGGCGCGCCGGACAGTGGCGCGACGTGCTGTCGGATCGGCAGAGCCGCGCGGTGGAGCACGCCCAGGCGCCCCAGATGCGCCGCTTCGCCTATCTCTGAACAAGGTCGGGGCAGCGCTCCTCGCCAACCCGCGCAGGAGAGCTCCGGCATCACTTTGGGCTTTCTGCGTCGATGAAATCGGATCATGGTGCGCAATCAGGCAACTTGTTCCATTCGCCCAACCGGAGACCCATGCGGGAGATTCTTGTGCTCGCGGATGCGATCCTTGCGGTGCATGTGATCGTCATCCTGTTCAATGTAACGGGGTTGGTCGTGATCCCTGTCGGTGCGCGCCTCGGCTGGCGGGTCATTCGCGTTGCGTGGCTCCGGCTGCTTCATCTTGCTCTTCTCGCGGTGGTTGCCGGCCAGGCGGTGGCAGGCCGTGCCTGCATCCTGACCATCTGGCAGCAGGATCTGGCGGGCGGCGCCGGGACCGTGCACCCGCTGATCATGCAATGGGTCGATCGGCTGATCTATTGGAACCTGCCAATGTGGTTCTTTCAGATCCTCTACTGCGCCGTTTTTCTCTACGTTGTGGCGCTGACCGTCTATGTGCCGTTCTGGGGAACGGCGACGCGAAACCGGTAGATCACCTTGCGAGCCGACCGGTGTGGGGGCCATCGGGGCTGACCTGCCGGTCGTTTGCAGAGGGTTGGTCTACCGCATCCTCGAACGAAACGAGATGGTTTCGCCATCAACGGCAAACCGGCCGAAGCCGCGATGATGGAGTGTTCGCGCGTTCCGGCGTGCCGGGTCGATCCACCCCTTGATGACCTCGAGCACGAACATGTCGTAGCGTCTGACCAGACGCATATCGATGCCGCGGCATTCGAGGTTGACGAAGCATTCGGCGATCAGCGGCGCGGTCACGAGCCGGGCCGGCCTTGCCGTCAGACCGAATCGCGCAAACTTGTCGACGTCACGGCCGGAACAGTTGCCGATGCCGACCACCGTCGAAGCCAGTTCCGCCGCTGGAATGGCGATGACACATTCTCCCGTCCTGCGCAGGGCGGCAAAGCTGTAATCGCCCTCGCCGACAATGCAAGCGATCAGCGGCGGTTCGAACTCCACCATCATATGCCAGGACATCGTCATCACATTGAGGTGCCCCCGCTCTGCTGTGGTGAGCAGAACGACGGGCCCGGGCTCGATGAATTGGTAGACCCTGGCGAGCGGAAGATCCCTCATCGCCATACCTTTCCACGGCTTCAGCGCGGCGTGGTCATGCCGTATGCCCGCAAATGAGCCTCGAACATCTCGGGCGGCAATGATTTGCGTCAACCAGGTGCGACATCTTCATGCCAACTCACCGGACGCGCGGTGCCGGGGCTGCGGGCGAAGCGCATCGGCGATCATTCCGGAAGCCTCCTGGCCAGCCGTGATCGTTCGTCGCAGCTTCAGAAATCCTCCCAATCGCCGGCATCGGCGCCTTCGAGGTGCCGCTTAGGGGCGGCAATGGGGGCCGGCTTTGCCGCGGGCCGCGGCGGCGTTACCGGCAGTCTGCCCGGTGAGGCGGGGGCCGGCGATGTGCCCAGATCGAACCGCCCGATCAGCTGGGTAAGCTGCTCGGCTTCCTGAACGAGGCTGTGGCTGGCAGCCGTTGATTCCTCGACCATGGCCGCGTTCTGCTGCGTTGCCTGATCCATCTGGCTGACGGCGGTATTCACCTGCACCAGCCCGGTCGACTGCTCCTGCGCCGAGGCGGCGATCTTCGCAACGGAGTCGTTGAGTTCGGCGATCTGGCGGACGATCCGTTCGAGAGCCTTGCCCGTCTCGTCGACAAGGTCCACGCCCGCGACAACCTGCTGGTTGGAGGCGGAAATCAGTGTCTTGATCTCTTTCGCGGCATCGGCCGAGCGCTGCGCCAGCGCCCGAACTTCGGAGGCGACCACGGCGAAACCGCGCCCCGCTTCGCCGGCCCGCGCCGCCTCGACACCCGCGTTCAGCGCCAGCAGGTTGGTCTGGAAGGCGATCTCGTCGATCACGCCGATGATGTTGCCGATCTGTTTCGATGAGGTCTCGATTTCCCCCATCGCCCGCACCGCCTGCGACACAACGGAGCCGCCATGCTCGGCGTCCTGCTTCGCGGTATCGACGATATTTCGGGCATGCACCGCTGCGTCCGCGGTATTGCGTACCGTCGTCGTGATTTCGTCGAGTGCTGCGGCAGTTTCCTCGAGGGTCGCGGCTTGCTGCTCGGTGCGGCGAGCCAGATCGTCCGCAGCGCTGGAGATCTCGCCGCTGCCGGAGCGAATGGCCGAGGCATTTGTGGCAACCACGCGCATCGCGTCCTGCAACCTTTGCATCGCGCCATTGAAGTCTGTCCGGAGCTGTTCGTATTCCGCTGCGAAGGCGGCGGTCAGTCGGAACGTCAACCGGCCGGCCGAGAGTTCCTCCAGGCCATGGGCGAGAGAATCGACCACCGTGGCGAGCTGCTGCGCGGCGGCGGCGCGTTCCGCCTCCGTACGAGCACGCTCGGTTTCGCGCTGCCGTGCGGCTGCCGTGGCATCGTTTTCCAGCCGCGCCTTCTCGATGCCCGCGGATTTGAAGATCTCGACCGCGCTCGCCATGCCGCCGATCTCGTCGGTCCGGTCGGTGAAAGGCACATCAACGCTGGAATCGCCCGTCGACAGCGCCTTCATCACCGAGGTCATGCGCTTGAGGATGTTCGCGATGTTTTTCTGCATGTAAATCATGAGCAGAAGAAAGGCGAACAGAACCGGAATGAAGATCGCGGCGAAACGCAGCACCCCGTTCCAGAAATTCGTTCTGAGATCACTGATGTAGAGACCGGACCCGATCATCCAGTGCCAGCCCGGCACCTCCGCCATGTAGGAAATCTTGGGCTGGGGAGTCGAGGATCCCGCTTTCGGCCAATAATATTCATGAAAGATCGGATGACCGCTCGCCGCTGCCTGCATCAGTGGGCGGATCACGTAGTGACCGTATGGATCCTTCACGTTCTCCAGATTTTTCCCGATCACCGACTTTTTCGGATTTGCCAGCGCAACGCCGTGCCGGTCGTAGACGAAGAAGTAGTTGCCGTGATCGAAGCGCGCCGCGCCCAGTGCCTTGAGAGCGAGGGACTGGGCCTTCTGTTTCGTGATCACTCCCTGAGCCGCGAGACGGACATAGGTTTCAGTCGAGGTGACGGCGCTCGCGACCAGTGCTCTGGCCTGGGCTTCCTTGGAGTGTAACTCCATCTGGTATGAGTCGAACAGGTTCAACGCGACCGCCGCGACAGTGATTGCGACGCCAAAAGCACCGAGCATGGCGAACTGATAGCGGATCGAGAGCTTCTTGAGCACGAACAATCTCCCAACGACGACGAGCGCCTCATTTGCCTGCAAAAGATTAAGAAAGAATATCCGGATCGATACGAGGCGCGTGTCGGTTCTCGTGCCGGAACCAGCCGCTGTCAGCGGGGCCGAGTCGCCCATGCCGGCCGTCCTGTCATCGGCTCAGCGCGGGGCGGTGAAGTGCTTTTATGGCAGGATATATAACTTATTCTCAATTTATGAACACCTTCCGCACCTGTTAGAAAAATATCTTCTCGGGCGGCGTTCAAGTGCGAATATTTTCAGAATCAACGCGATAAATATTGGCTGGTGTGCGATGTGGATTTCCCTTGGTTCAAATTTTGTTGTTATTGTTTCTTTCCCAATGTATCATGACGTTCGTGGAATTCGACATCATCGAGAGGTTGATTGATCGCACCACATACACGGCACCGGTCAGACAATTCGGTTCGTTGATGCAACTTTGGTCAAAGATGAACAAGAGGGAGAGACGCCGGGATTGTGGTTTCCACGTGTTGGCGTGGTATCATGAATTAGTAAGGACGCTGCGGCATATCGGAGCGCGAGAGATTGACCATGCGCGCCGGAGCTTGCCTCCTGTCACCCGCGAAAGCAGGGGAAGCCCGCTTGCCGTCTGACGATACGGAAACGCGGCGCCTGGCCGCCCTTGGCCGTTACGATATCGTCGGCACACCGGCGGAGGAGAGCTTCGATCGCTTTGCCCGCCTTGCGGCGCATGGGCTCGACATGCCGATCGCCACGGTATCCTTCGCGGATGCCTCCCGTCACTGGCTCAAGGCGAAGGTCGGCACCGATCTTGAGTGCATGCCCCGCGGCACCGTATTTTGCGAGCACACGATCGGCACCGACAGTCCTCTTGTAGTGCCGGATGCCCGCGAGGACGAACGCTTCCGTGACAATCCGCTCGTCAGCGGGTTTCCCCATATCCGGTTTTACGCGGGTGCGCCGATCATCACGCCGGACGGCTATCGCATCGGCAGCATGTGCGTGCTCTCGCCTGAGCCGCGCGTGGAATTCGATGCGTCCAGCCGGAAATTCCTGACTGAACTCGCCCAGTCGGTGATGTCCGAACTTGAACTGCGGCGGCTGAACCGGGAGCAGGCGAAGGTATCGGCCGATCTCGCGTTCTGGAACCGCCTCTCCGAGGCGATTGCCGATGCGGCGGATTTCGACGCCGCCCTCGATCATGCCCTGGCCTGTTGCGCCGAGCGCGCCGGCGCGGCGGTCTGCTTTCTCGTCGCGTTTCATCCGGCATACCGGATGCTGGAATACGTCAAGTCGCATATCGCTCAAGACAGTGAT
>JAJZFF010000145.1 GCA_021805485.1 Pseudomonadota bacterium | reverse complement strand
GCCGCTCCTCCCGCCGTCCCGCCCCGCCCCTGCCGTTCTCCTCCCGCGCCGAGCCGCGCGCCCGCTCGGCGAGCAGGGCACGATACTCGTCGAGATCGCCATCGAAGCCGCGCACGCTGCCGTCGGCCACCAGCCACAGCCGATCCGCCACCAGCTCGACAAGATGCGGATCATGCGTGATCAGCACCACAGCGCCGGCAAAATCGGCCAGCGCCTTCACCAGCGCCTCGCGGGCATCGATGTCGAGATGGTTGGTCGGTTCGTCCAGGATCAGCACCTGCGGCGCCTCCCGCGTCGCGAGCGAGAGCAGCAGGCGGGCCTTCTCGCCGCCCGACAGCGAGGCCACACGGGTCTCGGCGCGGTCGGCATCGAGACCGAAGCGGGCAAGCTGGGCGCGGTGCACCGTCACGCTGGCACGCGGCAGGGCTCGCGCCATGTGGGCGAGTGGCGTCGCCGCCACGTCCAGCGCCTCGCTCTGGTCCTGCGCGAAATACCCGACCTTGAGCCGGGGCGCCCGGCGGAGCTCGCCCGCCAGCGGCGCCAGGCGGCCGGCCAGAAGCCGCGCGAGCGTGGATTTGCCGTTGCCGTTGGCGCCGAGCAGCGCGACGCGGTCGTCCATGTCGAGCCGCAGCGAAACGTCCCGCAGCACCGCCCTGCCGTCATAGCCCGCGTCGACCCCTTCGAGTGCGAGCACCGGCGGGGCGAGCACGGGGGGGGATGGGAACTCGAACCGGGTCGGCGCGTCCTCGACCACCGCCTCGATCTGCGGCAGCCGCGCCAGCGCCTTCAGCCGCGCCTGGGCCTGGCGTGCCTTGGTCGCCTTGGCGCGGAACCGGTCGACGAAGGCCTGGATGCGCGCCCGCTCGACGGCGATGCGTTCGGCGGCACGGCCCTGCTGGGCGGCGCGCTCGGTGCGGATGCGGACGAACTCGCTGTAGCCGCCCTGGGTCAGGCCCAGCTTGCCGCGATCGAGGAAGGCGATGGATTCGACGGCGCGGTCGAGCAGGCCGCGATCGTGGGAGACGACGATGGCGGCGCCGGGGAAGCGGGCCAGCCAGCCCTCCAGCCACATCGCCGCCTCGAGATCGAGGTGGTTGGTCGGCTCGTCGAGCAGCAGCAGGTCCGGCGCGGCGAACAGGGCGGCGGCCAGCGCGACGCGCATCCGCCAGCCGCCGGAGAACTCCCCCACCGGGCGGGCCTGCGCCGCCGTGTCGAAGCCGAGCCCGGCCAGGATCGAGGCTGCCCGGGCCGGCGCGGCATCGGCGCCGATCACCCGCAGCCGCTCATGAATCTCCGCCAGCCGCGAGGGCGCGGCACGGTCCGCCTCGGCGAGCAGCGCCAGACGCTCGGCGTCGGCCGCCAACACCGTCTCCAGCAGGCTCAGCGCCCCGTTCGGCGCTTCCTGACGGACGGTGCCGACCCGGGCGCGCGCGGCGAGCCGGATTTCGCCCCCATCGGGCGCGATCTCGCCCAGAATGGCGCGCAGCAGCGTCGATTTCCCGGCGCCATTGCGCCCGACCAGGCCGACCCGCTGGCCGGGGGCGACGGCCAGATCGGCGTCATCGAGAAGCAGCCGGCCGCCGAGGCGCAGCGACAGGCCGGAGATCACGAGCAGGCTCATGGCGCGGGGATGTAGAGCGAACCGCGCGCCACGGGAAGCCGGGCTTGCCGCGCCGCACCCGATCGTCTAGAGCAACGCCCGGCCGGACTGATCCGCCCCGCGATCAGTCTGACCGGGCGAAGTTGCTCTAGTTCTTATGGTTTCCAGAGCACGACCGTCCGATCGGATGATTCGATCCGATCGGACGGTGCTCTGGAGCCGCCGGGACCCTATCCCCCCGCCACACGTCCTTCCCGAGGTTCCAATGGCCACCGAGCGTACGCTGTCGATCATCAAGCCCGACGCCACCCGACGCAATCTCACCGGGCGAATCAATGCCATCTTCGAGGCGCAGGGGCTGCGGATCGTGGCGCAGAGGCGTCTGCATCTGACCCGCGGCCAGGCCGAGAGCTTCTATGCCGTGCATCGCGAGCGCGGCTTCTTCAACGACCTCGTCGCCTTCATGACCTCGGGTCCGGTGGTCGCCCAGGTGCTGGAAGGCGAGAACGCGGTGGCGCGCAACCGCGAGATCATGGGCGCGACCGACCCAAAGAAGGCCGCCCCGGGCACGATCCGCGCCGAGTTCGCCGAAAGCATCGAGGCCAATTCCGTGCATGGCTCCGACAGCGCCGAGAACGCCGCCGGCGAGATCGCGTTCTTCTTCGCCGGCATCGACATCGTCGGCTGAGGCCGCCGCGCGGCCTGGTTGGGGCGGGAGGATTCGAACCTCCGCATGGCGGAATCAAAATCCGCTGCCTTGCCGCTTGGCTACGCCCCACCGGCCGATGGCCGCGTGATAGGGCCTGAGCCGGCGCCGGTCCAGAGGGTGGAACGACGATGGGTGCACAGCGCTTCCTGGTCACCGGCGGGGCGGGCTATGTCGGCAGCCATCTCGTCGCCGCCCTGCTCGCCCGCGGCGACGCGGTGGTGGTGTTCGACAATCTCCGCCAGGGCCATCGCGCCGCCGTCCTGCCCGGCGCGCACCTGATCGAGGCCGATCTCGCCGACGCCGGCGCCATCGAGGCCGTGCTCGCCGGCGGCCGATGGGATGGTGTCTTCCATTTCGCCGCCCTGTCCCTGGTCGGCGACAGCATGGCGCAGCCGTTCCGCTATCTCGCCGAGAACGGCGGCAACGGGCTGCGTCTGATCGAGGCCTGCGTTCGCCATCGCGTGCCGCGCTTCGTGCTCTCCTCCACCGCCAATCTGTTCGGCGCGCCGGCGGTCATCCCGATCGACGAAGGCGCCGCCGTCGATCCCGGTTCGCCCTATGGCGAGAGCAAGCAGATGCTCGAGCGCGCCCTGCTCTGGGCCGATCGCATCCACGGGCTGCGCTACGCCGCGCTGCGCTATTTCAACGCCGCCGGCGCCGACCCCGGCGGGCGGCTCGGCGAGGATCACCGGCCCGAGACGCATCTCATCCCGCTGGCAATCGACGCCGCGCTCGGACGGCGCGCCGAGCTGACCGTGTTCGGCACCGACTATCCGACCGCGGATGGCACCTGCGTGCGCGACTATGTCCACGTCAGCGACCTCGCCGAGGCGCATCTCCGTGCCCTGGCGCGGCTCGATGCCGGCAGCGTCACCTACAATCTCGGCAACGGCGCCGGCCATTCGGTGCGCGCGGTGATCGACGCCGTCGCCGCCGTGGCCGGGCGCGAGGTGCCGGTGCGCTTCGGCGCGCGCCGGCCGGGCGACCCGCCGGTGCTGGTCGCGGCGGCGACGCGCATCATGCGTGAAACCGGCTGGCAGCCGCGCTTCGCCGATCTCCGCACCATCGTCGAAACCGCCTTCGCGTGGCGGCTGGCCCATCCCGAGGGCTACGGCGCCGCCTGATCGGGTCGCTCGGCGGCCTTCGCCAGCGTCTCACCCCAGCGCCGGGTCAGCAGCCAAGCGTCGTAGAGCGCCCGGGGCGACTCGCACTCGGCCGGCGGGTCGGGCCGGACGAGGCGCAGACTCGCCGACGGCACGAGCAGGTTGCGCCGCCCCGCCTGCGCGAGACGCAGGCAGAAATCGGCATCGGCGTAGTCACCGCCGAGATAGTCGCGCGACAGCCCGCCCTGCGCCTCGAACAGGGCGCGTTCGACCAGCAGGCAGGCGAGGCCGACCGCCGGGACCGGCCTCGGTTCATCGCCGCCAGCCGCCTCCGCCTCCACCTCGGCCAAGGGCGCGCTCTCGGCGGTGAACAGGCCGCCCCAGCGCCCCGCGCGCGCGAACCGCAGCCCGGCGCGCGCCGGCTCGCCGTCCGCCGCGAGCAGCACCGGCCCGACGGCGCCCGGCTTCGCCGCCCGCCCGTGCGCGGCGAGGAGCCGGCCGAGCCAGCCCGGCGCCGCGGGCACGAGGCCGGGCTCCAGCACCAGCAGCAGCCGCCCGCGCGCCAGGCCGGCGCCGAGATTGATGATCCCGGCACGGCCAAGCGGCCGACGGCCATAAGCGAGGCGGAGCTGCAGTCGCAGGCGGGGCCCGAGTTCGTGGCAGAGGCCGAACGCCGCCTCGTGCATGTCCGGGTCGTCGACCGCGAGCACGAGATCGGCCCCGGCCAGGTCCGGATCGGCGGCGCAGGCGGCGAGAAACAGGGCGAGCCCGTCGGCTTCGCCGTGAAACGGCACCACGACCGAGACCGCCCGCTCCGCCGCTGGGCCGAACGCGTGGACCAAGGGCTGCACCGCGGCGGCCGGGCCGGGCCAGAGCGCGGCGAGCGCGGGACCGAGATGGGCATCCAGCCCGTCGCGGATGGCGCGCCGGCTCGCCGGCAGCCGCGCCAGCAGCGCCTCGGCGGCCTGGCGCGGATCGCCGGGCATGGCAGCACGCGGCACGCGGACATGGGCAATGCGCCGGGCGCCGTCGCTGCAGGCGAGATAGAGCGGGCCCGTAGCCGCGAGCGGCGCGCGGACGAAGGCGAGCAGGCCCTGTTCATCGTCGCCGCACCAGGCGGACGCGGCCTCGAGCAGCGCGCGCGCCGGCTGATGCGGGTAGCGGAAGGCAACGCCGAGCAGCTCCGCGACCGGCTCGGCGGCACCGGCCAGCCGCAGGGCGACCGACTCGAGGCGTTCACGATCGAGCAGCGCCCAGCCCTGGATCAGCACCCCTGCCCCGAGGATCGCCAGCGCTGGATCGAGACCGATGCGCAGGCCGAGCTCGGGCCGATCGAGCGCGGCCGGGAGCGCGGCCACCGCGACCTGCCAGAGCCGGCGCAGCGCCGCCGCCTCCTCGCCGGTGGCGAGCGCCTCGGCACCGCTCTCGGCCAGCATCTCGAGCAGCAGCAGGCGCGAATCCGCGTCCAGCGCCGCCGCCGCCGCCGCCAGCGCGGCGACACCCTCCCCGGCCACGCCAGGCGCGGCGATGGGGCACTCATGAACCCGCCAAGCGCCTGCCACCGACAGCACCAAGCCGTCGGCGCCGGCCGACGGGCATTCGACGACGAGGATGAAGCGATCGCAGCCGCCGTCCGGCTCGCCGACGCGCAGAACCGGCCCGCGCCGGAGCCGCGCCGGCAGGGGCGCATCGCTGGCCCCGGTCCGCACCTCGATCGCGCTCACCGCCCCGTCCGGATCGTCGATCTGCCCGGCGAGGACGAGCCGTTCGGGCAGCGCCCGTACGGCGAGGTCGAGGCTGAAGCGCAGCCGCCGGTCGATGCCGTGCGGCTGGTCCACCGGCAGGCGCTCGCCCTGGCCGCCGAAGGCCTCGGCCGCGAGCGGCACGGCGGTGGCCGGCTCCAGCCGCGCCAGCAGCGCGCGCAGCGGCGCCGCGTGGCGCGCGGCGAAATCGGCGAGCTGCGCCGGGTCCGCGGCGAGCGGCGCCTCCAGCCGCAGCGGCGGCGCGGCGCCCAGCGCGATGTGCAGCACCAGACGCTTCGCATCCTGCCGGCGCGGATCGATGCGCGCGGCGAGCAGCAGGCCGCAATCGGCGGGGCCGGATTCGGCTTCCGGCCCCAGGGTCGCGAGCACGTCCGGCCGCGGATGGCGCAGCATCTGGGCAGTGACATCCACGCGCACGGTGCCGATCTCGAGCGCCGCGCCGGTGATCCGGGCCGGGCCTTCGAGCAGCCAGCCGAACACGAACACATTGCCCGCGCGCGCATAGGCGAGGTCGATGCAGTGACGCGGGCCGTCGGCGTCGCGCCGGCCCGGCCGCCTTTCCGCCACCCCGCGCGCCATGGTGTCCCGCTCAGAAATAGCCTTCGCGCTTCTTCCGCTCCATCGAAGTGGACTGGTCGTGGTCGATGACGCGGCCGCTGCGCTCCGACATGGCGGCGGCCTCGGTTTCGGCGATGATCTCGTCGAGACTCTGGGCGCGCGAGGCGACGGCGGCGGTCAGCGGGTAGCAGCCGAGGGTGCGAAAGCGCACCCAGCGCCGTTCCACCACCTCGCCGGCGCCGAGGCGGAAGCGGTCGTCGTCGACCATGATCACGCCGCCGTCGCGCGTCACCACGGGGCGCTCGGCAGCGAAATAGAGCGGAACGACCTCGATCCGTTCAGCCGCGATGTAGCGCCAGACATCGAGTTCGGTCCAGTTGGAGAGCGGGAACACGCGCGCCGTCTCGCCCGGGCCGAGGCGGGTGTTGTAGAGGTCCCACAATTCCGGCCGCTGACGCCGGGGATCCCACGCATGCGCGGCGCTGCGGACCGAGATGATGCGCTCCTTGGCGCGCGAGGCCTCCTCGTCGCGCCGCGCGCCGCCGAAGGCGAAGTCGAAGCCGTGCTGATCGAGCGCCTGCTTGAGGCTCTCGGTCTTCATCACATGGGTGTAGGTGGAGGGATCGTGGTCGAACGGATTGACGCCCTGGCGCAGCCCGTCCGCGTTGATGTGCACGATCAGCCGCACCCCGTAGCGGGCCGGCAGGCTGTCGCGCAGCGCGATCATCTCGCGGAACTTCCAGGTGGTGTCGATATGCAGCAGCGGGAACGGCAGCGGCGCCGGGTGGAATGCCTTGCGCGCGAGGTGCAGCAGCACCGAGGAATCCTTGCCGATCGAGTACAGCATCACCGGATTGCGCGCCTCCGCGGCGACCTCGCGGAAGATGTGGATGCTCTCGTCCTCGAGGCGCTTGAGCGCGATGCGGGCGTGGTTCGTCACGGCGAAATCTCCTCTGGTGCAATCAGCCCCCCGCCCCAGCGCCACCAGGGCGCCGGCAATCGCGGGGCGGCCGCCTCGGCCTCGGCCGGGGTGGCAAAGATGGCGAAACACGTGGCGCCGGACCCGCTGAGCCGAGCCAGCAAGGCGCCCGGCAGGGCGGCAAGGGCGCCGAGAACCGGCCCGATCGCCGGGCACAGCGCGCGCGCCGGCGGCTCGAGGTCGTTGCTCAACTGCGCGAGATCGGCCGCCATGGCGGCGGCGCTCGCCCAGGCGTCCGGCAGCGCCGCTCGGGGCGAGAACGCGCCGCTGCGGGCGCGGAACACGTCCGCGGTGGCGAGCGGCACGCCCGGATTGGCCAGGACCAGGCCGAATTCCGGCAGGCGCGGCGCCGGGCCGAGCCGCTCGCCGACGCCGCCCGCGCGCGCCGGGCGGCTGGCGAGGCAGACCGGCACGTCGGCACCGAGGGTGGCGGCGATCGATGCCAGCTCCGCGCCGGCCCCGACATAGCCCAGCCGCGCCAGCAGCCGCAGCGCCGCGGCGGCATCCGCCGACCCGCCGCCGATGCCCGCGGCGACCGGCAGGTTTTTTTCCAGCACGAAGCGCAGCGCCGCCGGCGCCGCCGGCGCCAGCGCGCGGGCGGCGCGGAGGACGAGATTGTCCGCCGCGGCGGCCAGGGATGCCGCCTGCGGCCCACCGATCTCGAGCGCGAGCGCGCGCGCGGGCGCCGCGCTCAGCCGGTCGGCGACCGCGGCGAACACGACGAGACTGTCGAGGAGGTGATACCCGTCCGCGCGCCGGCCGAGTACGTGCAGGAACAGATTGACCTTCGCCGGCGCCAGTTCGACGCGGCCGCGCTCATGGAAGCTCATCGCCGATCCCGCCGCCGACGGACGCGTGCGGCTCAGTGCCCGGTCGACGTGGCGGGCGCCGCGGCGCCGAGAGCAAGCTCGGCCTCCTTCAACTTGGCCTGCAGCCGCGGCACCTCCTCGGCATCCGGCTTCAGCGACAGCGCCAGTCGCCATTGGTAGGCGGCCTGCAGCTTGGCGCCATCGGCCCAGTAGGCATCGCCGAGATGGCCGTTGATGGTCGGATCCTCGGGCTGCAATTCCGCCGCGCGTTCGAGCAGGCGCAGCGCCTCGCGGGCGTCGCCGCCGCGCAGCAGGACCCAGCCGAGACTGTCGATGATGGCGCCGTCATCCGGCCGCTGCCGCATCGCCTGCTCCAGCATCCGCCGGGCCTCGGGCAGATTGCGCCCCTGCTCCGCCCAGGAATAGGCGAGATAGTTGAGCACGAAGGGCTCGTTCGGCGAGAGCTGGAGCGCGCGCTCGAGGTCCGCCTGCGCCGCGTCCCAATGATGCAGCCGGTCCTGCGTGATGCCGCGGGCGAAGAAAAGCGGCCAGTCGCCCGGGCGCGGGCGGGGAATGCGCGAAACCGCGATGTCGTAGGCCGCCACCGCCTCGGTGAATTTGCCCTGCTCGCGCAGGATGTCGCCGAGCTCGTTCGCCGCCTCCGGGCGCGCCGGATCGGCGGCGATCAGCCGGTCCAGCAACGCGATCGCGGCATCCGTCTGCCCGGCCTGGTTCTGCAGCGCGGCGCGGCGCAGATCGACCAGGGCCGCGAGCGGATCGTCGGCCGGCACCTTCGCCAGCAGCCGCAGCCCGAACGCGGGCTGATGCGCGCCCGCCAGGCTGTCGGCGAGCAGGAGGCGGACGGCGGTGAGATCGGGGCGCATGTCGAGCGCCAACCGGCCGAGGACGAGGCCGAAATTGCGGTCGCCCTGCTGGGTCATGGTCGCGGCCAGCGCCAGATAGGCCTCGGCGATGCCATCGGCCGGCGAGGCCACGGGGCGCGTCTCCGGGTGCGCCAGCAGGGCCGGCACGACGGTGCCGACGGGATCGCCGGTATCGGCCAGCCCCTGCAGCATCTGCCGCGCGCGGTCCACGCGGCCGTGCCTCGCCTCCCAGCTCGCCAGGATCTGGGCGAGGCGGAGATTGGCCGGGCCATATTCGGCGGCGGCGGCCTCGTACAGCTGCTGCGCTTCCGCCTCACGCCCGGCGAGATCGGCGATCAGGGCCGCATGCAAGGCATAGACCGCGCGCAGCTGCTTGCCCTGCATGTAGGGCCGAAGGGTCGCCATCGCCGCATCGGTGTGGCCGGCGCCCTGTTCGGCCCAGGCGACGAGCAGCGGCTGCAAGGTGAGGGCGACGCCCTCGTGCGGCAGCGCGTCATAGCGCGATATCGCGCGATCCCACTCTCCCTTCCGCGCCGCGTCGTCGGCGAGAACCATCTGCGCGGCGACGTGCCCGGGCAGGCGCGCGGCGAGCGCGACCGCCTCCGGCCGGCCATCGAGCAGGGCGGCCAGGAACGCCTGCTGGACCACTTCATCGCTCTGCGGATCCTCGGCCACCGCCTGCAGCAGCGCGCTCGCGGCGGTGGCGAAATCATCCCTCCCGGCCGCGAAGCTCCCGGCGAGAAAATCGCCGTAGACGGTGCCGGACTCTCGCGGGTCAGCGGCATGGGAACTCGCGCACGCGGTCAGCAGGGAGACCACGAGGACGGCGGCGCGGCGGACGGAAGCGCTGGTGATGATCATTCTTAACCCCTATCAGGCCGGCGGCGTCCGCACCATGCGCGGGCGACCGGCGCGGTCACGCCGCGAGCCAGAGCGCGCCCTCCTGTCGGGCGCGTCCCTCGGCCTGGAGCTTGAGCAGATGTGCCAGCACGTTGCGCTCGGCGGCGCGACGCAGCAGCGGATCGAGCTTCGAGTAGAGCCGGTCCATGAGCGCGAAGGTATCCGCCGGGCCGTCGCGCAGCGCCGCCGCGATCGCCCCCTCCCGCATCACGCGGTGGGTGAGCAGATCGCGCACGAACCCGGTCGGGCTTGTCAGGGCCGGGCCGTGGCCGGCCAGATAGAGGCTCTCCTCGCGCGCCAGCAGCCGCCGCAGGCTGGCGAAATAGGCGCCCATGTCGCCGCCCGGCGGGCTGACGACGGAGGTGGACCACGCCATGACATGGTCGGCGCTGAACAGGACGCCGTCCCTGCGTGCGAAACAGAGATGATCGCTGGCGTGA
>JAJZFF010000679.1 GCA_021805485.1 Pseudomonadota bacterium | reverse complement strand
GCCGATCCGCTCATGCGATGGGCGGCGCGAGCTCGGCGCCGAGGATCATCATCGACCGCGCGGCGACGGTGAGATCGGGGCCGTCCACCGGGCGGCGGGACTGCTCCGCCCGGGCGGAATCGATTTCGATGATCCAGGCGAAGGCGGGTGCGGGCAGGGTGAAGACCCTGTCATCCTCGGAGGCGTTCAGCAGCAGCAGGGTTGCCTCGCGCCGCCGTTCGCTCGCGGTGGCGCGCCGCAGCACCAGCAGGCGCGCCGCGGCATCGGACCAGGCGTGGCTGTCGAGCGGGTTTCCGGCCTCGTCGAACCAGGCGGTGTCCGGCAGGTCATCCGCGATCATGCCGATACCGTGGAGAAAGACGGCGCTGCGCAGACTGGGATAGCGGCGACGCACGGCGGCCAGCGCGGTGACGAAGCCGAGCATGCCGGTGCCGGACTCGTCGTCGAGCGCGGTCCAGTCGAGCCAGGAAAGCTCGTTGTCCTGGCAATAGGCGTTGTTGTTCCCGCGCTGGGTGCGGTTGATCTCGTCTCCCGCGAGCAGCATCGGCGTGCCGTATGATGAAAACAACGTCGCCAGCAGCGCCCGGCGCACGCGATCGCGCAGGGCATTGATCGCGCCGTCCGCGGTCTCGCCCTCGACGCCCCAGTTCGAGGAGACGTTGTCCTCGGCGCCGTCGCGGTTGTCCTCGCCGTTGGCGAAATTATGCCGTTCCGAATACGAGACGAGATCGCGCAGGGTGAAGCCGTCATGCGCGGTGACGAAATTGACCGAGGCCGAGGGACGCCGGCGGCGGCGATCGAACAATTCGGGCGAGCCCATCAGCCGGCGCGCGATTTCCGGCCGCTGCCCGGGATCGCCACGCCAGAACCGCCGCGCGCCGTCCCTGAATGCCGCGTTCCATTCGGCGAAGCCGGGCGGATAATTGCCCAGCTGATAGCCGCCGGGCCCGAGATCCCACGGCTCGGCGATCAGCTTGAGGCGGGAGAGCACGGGATCCTGCCGGATGGCATCGAAGAAGCCGGCGGAGGGATCGAAATCGTCCGCTTCGCGGCCGAGCGTCGTTGCGAGATCGAATCTGAAACCGTCGATCCGGAAGCGCGTTGCCCAATGGCGCAGACTGTCGGTCACCATCTGCAGCACGCGCGGGTGGGCGATGTTGACCGTGTTTCCGCACCCCGTGTGGTTGACGCAGCGGCGTTGGTGGCCGGGCATCAGCCGGTAATAGCTGGCATTGTCGAGCCCGCGCCAGGAGAGCGTGGGGCCGGTCTCGTCCCCCTCGCAGGTATGATTGTAGACGACATCGAGGATGATCTCGATTCCGGCTTCGTGCAGGCGCCGGACGGTGGCGCGCAACTCGTCATCCGGGTTGTCGGGCTCGGCGAAATAGCGCCGCTCCGGCGCGAAGAAGGAAAGCGTCGAATAGCCCCAGTAATTCGAGAGTCGCCGCTCGACGAGGAACCGGTCCTGCAGGATCGCGTGAACCGGGAGAAGCTCGATCGCGGTGATCCCGAGCCTGACGAGATGATCGATCATGCGCGGATCGCGCAGCGCGGCGAAGGTGCCGCGTCTGTCCTCCGGAAGGTCGGCGCGTTGCCGCGTCAGGCCGCGTATGTGCGCCTCGTAGATGACCGTCTCCGCCCAGCCCAGAAGCGGCTTGCGGTCATCGCCCCAGGTTGCGTCGTCGGTGAGGACGACGGCCTTGGGCATCGCCTGGGCCGAGTCGCGGCGATCGAACGAGAGGTCGGCGCGGGTGGCACCAGGCCGGTAGCCGAACAACGTGTCGGACCAGCGGACCTCGCCGATCAGGGCGCGGGCGTAAGGATCGAGCAGCAGCTTGTTCGGGTTGAAGCGGTGGCCCAGTTCGGGCTGATACGGACCATGGGCGCGGTATCCGTAGACGAGGCCGGGCAGGGCATCGGGCAGATAGCCGTGAAAGACCTCGTCCGTGCAGTCCGGCAGGTCGTAGCGCGCGATCTCGCGGCGGCCGCTCCTGTCGAACACGCATAGTTCGATCCGGTCGGCATTGGCCGAGAACACCGCGAAATTGACCCCGAACCCGTCCCAGGTCGCGCCCAGCGGATCGCACCGCCCCGCGGTCATATATTTCGGCAGGCTGGCCATCAGCTCTCCGCACGCAGGATCAGCGCTGCCAGCGGCGGCAATGTCAGCGACAGCGACTGCGCGAAGCCGTGGGCGGGGTGATCGTCACTGTCGATCCCGCCGAGATTGCCGAGGCCGCTGCCGCCATACTCGACGGCGTCGGTGTTCAGCACTTCGCGCCAGCGCCCCGGCAGCGGCACGCCCACATGGTATCGCTCACGCGGCACCGGCGTGAAGTTGCAGAGGACCAGAAGAGCGTTTGGGTCATTTCCCACATGCCGCAGCCAGGCAAAGACGCTTTGATCCGCGTCATCCTCGACCACCCAGCGAAAGCCGCCGGGATCGAAATCCGTGCACGACAGCGAGGGGGCGTCGCGATAGAGATGGTTCAGGTCGCGCAACAGCAGGCGCAGGGCCGCGTGTTCCGGCGTTGCCGCCTCCGGCCAGTTCAATTCGGCATCGTGATTCCATTCCGCACTCTGGCCGAATTCCTGCCCCATGAACAACAGCTTCTTGCCAGGCTGGGTCCACATGAACGCGAGGTAGAGCCGGAGGTTGGCCAGACGCTGCCAGGCGTCGCCGGGCATCTTGCCGAGCAGCGACCGCTTTCCGTGCACGACCTCGTCGTGCGAGATCGGCAGCACGAAGCGCTCGGAAAACGCGTAAACGAGGCCAAAGGTCATGTCGTGGTGGGAGAATTTGCGATGCACCGGATCATGTCCGACATACCGCAACGTGTCGTGCATCCAGCCCATGTTCCACTTGTGGGTAAAGCCGAGACCGCCCTGTTCGACCGGATGGCTCACCCCCGGCCACGCCGTCGATTCCTCGGCGATCAGCATGGCGCCTGGAACATTTTCAGCGATGGCGGCTGAAAGCTCCCGGAGGAAGGCGACGGCTTCGAGGTTCTCCCGCCCGCCATGGCGGTTCGGGATCCACTCGCCGGGCTGGCGCGAATAGTCGCGATACAGCATCGACGCGACCGCATCGACGCGGAGTCCATCGATGTGAAATGTCTCGAGCCAGAACACCGCGCTGGCAATCAGGAAATTCCTGACTTCGGTCCGGCCGAGATTGTAGATCAGCGTATTCCAGTCCTGATGGAATCCCTCTCTGGGATCTTCGTGTTCATAGAGCGCGGTTCCGTCGAACCGGACGAGCCCGTGGGCATCGGTCGGAAAATGTCCGGGCACCCAGTCGAGAATGACTCCGAGACCCGCCGCATGACAGCGATCGACGAAGTCCGCCAGCTCTTCCGGCGTGCCGAGGGCGGGGAGCGGCGCGAATTGCGACAGCGGCTGGTACCCCCACGACCCGCCGAAAGGGTGCGCCGTGAGCGGCAGGAATTCGATATGGGTAAAGCCGAGATCGCGCACATAGGGGATCAGCGTGTCGGCCAGTTCGCGCCAGAGCAAGGGGCGGCCATCCGGGTGACGGCGCCACGAGGGGGCGTGGACTTCGTAGATGGATAACGGCCTGTCAGCACGGGCTTCGCGCGCGGCACACCAGGCGCCATCCCGCCAGCGAAACGCCGGGACCGGCGCGACGATGGAGGCGGTTGCCGGCGGGCCCTCGACCTGCCGCGCGACGGGGTCCGATTTCCGATGGAGCTCGCCGGAGCGCTGGAGAATTTCATACTTGTAGAGAACTCCGGCGGAAAGTTCCGGAATGAAGATCTCCCAGACGCCGGCATCGTGCCGGAACCGCATCGGGTGCCGGCGGCCATCCCAGCCGTTGAACGACCCGATAACGGAAACCCGCCGCGCGTTCGGCGCCCAGACCGCGAAGCGGACGCCCTCGACGCCCCCGATCGCGACGGGGATGGCGCCGAGGCATTCGGCGAGCCGCAGTTTCCGCCCCTCGGCGAGATCGCGGATTTCGTCGCGGCCGAGCAGCGGGCCGTAGCGGTAGGGATCGTCGATCTCCTGGCTGGAACCACCCCAATCGATCCTGAGCCGGTAGGACGCGGCCTCGACCGGCGCGCTTTCGAAAATGCCGCCCGCATGCACGCGGGTCATCGGCAGTTCCAGACCCGTGCCGCACAGGAGCGTGACGCCGCTCGCGCCGGGCTGGATGGTCCGGACGAACGTTCCGAGCGGCCCATGGCAGGGACCAAGCACGCTGAACGGGTCGGCATGGGTTCCGGCGGCAAGCGCGTCCAGCGTTTCGTCAGCCGATGCCGGCATCCCCGCCTCCCTCGTGCCGCTCATGAATCCGGACCAGGCCGCTCAGCGGGATGTCGATCCAGCCGGGCCGGTTCGCCGCCTCGTAACAGATTTCATACGCGGCCTTCTCGATCATGAACAATGCCAGGACATCGCGCCACGCGGCTTCCGTGATCCATGGCCGCGGGGCCGTCATCGCGACCGCGCGATAGGCCTCGATGAAGGCCGCGGCGGCATCGGTGCGAAAGCGCGCGATCATGGCCTGCTGACGGTCTTCGCCGCGTTCGCTGGCCGCGAAAGCCGCGCGCTCCACGGTGGCGGCCGCGTAATCGAGGGATCGCAACAGACCGGCGACATCACGCAGGGGAGAGGATTTCTTTCGCCGCTCGGCAATCGGCTTGATGGGCTCGCCTTCGAAATCGATGATGAACGCATCGCCCTGCGCCACCAGAACCTGGCCGAGATGAAAGTCGCCATGCACACGGGTCAGCAGGGTTCCGGCGCCCGCCTCGGCGAGGCGCCGCAATCGGGTTTCGATCGCCGTCCGCTCGTCGCGCAGGCGCCGGATCAGGCCTTGCGTTTCCGGCCCGGCCCGGTCGGCCATCTGCTCGACCGCGGCGACGGCGGCGTCCAGCTGGCCTTTCGCGCCCTCGGCCCATGCCGCGATCTCGGCCTCGCCGGCCCGTTCGGGCGCGAAATCGGGTCCGGTGCCGAACTGCGCGAGGACCGAGTGCATCTCCGCGAGGCGCCGTCCGATCACCGAGACGAAGGAGAGATAGCCGGAGAGCGGATCGATCCCGCCGGGGTCGCGGAGTTCGGCGTGAATCGCGCCATCGACCGCGCGCCCGAGGACATCCAGCGTCCACTGCCAGGCATCGCCCTGGTTGCGGACAAACTGCTGGACGACGATCAGTGTGCGCCGTTCGCCATCCGGATCGAGCCGCACGACTTCGCCCAGCAATGCGGGAATGTTCGCAAAGGACGCGTCGGTCAGAAAGCGGCTCATTTCGGTTTCGGGATGAATCCCGCGCTCCGTCCGCCGCAGGATCTTCATGACCGCGGCGTCGCCCACGATCAGGGAACTGTTGGATTGTTCGGCGGAAAAGCGGCGGATTTCCGCATCATCGAGCGGCGGCAGGTCGTCGATCAGCGCGGTGGGTTCATAGCTGAGCCGGCCCGAGGCGAGCGAGATGCAGGATTTTGTCCTCAATCTGGCGATGATGTCGTGGCAGAAGCGGTCGACCGCAAATGCGTCCGTCAGATAGCCGACCCGGCGGTGCCGGCGAATGCGGGCCAAGGCGAGCTGCTGGACGATACTTGCAACCGGGCCGTCATCCCAGACCACCGCGAGCGGCAGGAGATACACATCCCCCCTCCCCTCGCCCGCGAACTCGACCTCGATTTCGCAGAGCAGGAAATCGTCCTCCGCTGTGCCGAGCATATGGGCATTGGCGATCGTCACGCTCCGGACATGCCTGTCCTTCGCGGCGAACCAGCGCCGGCGCTGGAGATAGGGCGGGAGAATTTCGGTCTCGAGACTGTGCCGGCTGTCGACGGCAACGAGGTCGGCGAGGCCGAGCCGCATGACGAGGGTGATGTAATCGGGCAGCGGCTCCGACGGCTGGATGCGCCAGAAGGGCATCGCCGCTTCGGTCGTCAGGCTGAACCAGTAGAATGCGAATGGCGGCAGGGTCAGCATGTAGGGAAGCTGGCCCACCGGCGGGAACGGCGCGCCGCCGATGAGGTCGAGCGGAATCCGGCCATCGAAGGCCGCGAGGTCGAGTTCGACCGCCTGGGCGGTGCGGGCGAGGTTGTAGACGCAGAGTATCGTTTCCTCTCCGCCGTCCTGATCGGTCCACTCCCGCACATAGGCGAGCACCTTCCGGTTGCCGGGATAGAGAAAGCGCAAGCCGCCGCGCCCGAATGCGCGATGCCGGCGGCGGACGGCGAGCATCCTGCGCATCCAGTTCAGCAGCGAATACGGATCCTTCGCCTGCGCCTCGACATTCAGCGCCTGATAGCCGTAGAGCGGATCCATGATCGGCGGCAGGACGAGGGCGGCCGGGTCCGCGCGCGAGAAGCCGCCATTGCGGTCGGGCGACCACTGCATCGGCGTTCGCACGCCATCCCGATCGCCGAGATGGATGTTGTCGCCCATGCCGATCTCGTCGCCATAGTAGATGACCGGCGTGCCGGGCATCGACAGCAGCAGGCCGTTCATCAGCTCGATGCGGCGCCGGTCCCGTTCGAGCAGGGGGGCGAGGCGGCGGCGAATGCCGAGATTGATCCGTGCCCGGCGATCGGCTGCGTAGGTTTCCCAAAGGTAATCACGTTCCTTATCCGTAACCATTTCGAGCGTGAGCTCGTCGTGGTTGCGCAGGAACACCGCCCACTGGCAGTTTTCCGGAATCTCCGGTGTCTGGCGCATGATGTCGGAAATGGGAAAGCGGTCTTCCTGGGCGATCGCCATATACATGCGCGGCATCAGCGGGAAATGAAACGCCATGTGGCACTCGTCGCCTTCGCCGAAATAGGGGCGGGCGTCCTCGGGCCATTGATTGGCTTCGGCGAGGAGCATCCGCCCGGGCGCATGGGCATCGAGCGCGGCGCGGATCTGCTTCAGGATGGCGTGGGTTTCCGGGAGGTTTTCGTTGTTCGTTCCGTCCCGCTCGATCAGGTAGGGGACCGCATCGAGCCGCATGCCGTCCACGCCGAGATCGAGCCAGAAGCGCATGATGCCGAGCACTTCCTGCAGGACACGCGGATTGTCGAAATTGAGATCTGGCTGGTGACTGTAGAACCGATGCCAGTAATAGGCTCCCGCCACCGGATCCCACGTCCAGTTCGATTTCTCGGTATCGAGAAAGATGATGCGTGTGCCGTCGTATTTCCGGTCGGTGTCGGACCATACATAGTAGTTCCGCGCCGACGAGCCCGGCCGGGCATGCCGTGCGCGCTGGAACCAGGGGTGCTGATCGGACGTGTGGTTGACGACGAGTTCGGTAATGACGCGCAAGCCGCGGCGGTGCGCCGCGTCGATGAAGCGCCGCAGGTCGCCAAGCGAGCCGTATTCGGGATGAACCGCGCGATAGGCGCTGATGTCGTATCCGTCATCGCGGCGCGGCGAGGGATAGAACGGCAGGATCCAGACGGCCGTCACGCCGAGTTCGGCGATATAATCGAGCTTTTCGGTCAAGCCGGCAAAGTCGCCGACGCCATCGTTGTTCTTGTCGAAGAACGATTTGACGTGAACCTGATAGATCACCGCGTCCTTGTACCAGAGCGGATCGAACATGTTCGCCTGGGGTCGAATGATCTGATCGGTCAATGATGTCATTTGCGAATCCTCCAGATGCTGAAGGGTAGTTCGCCCGGGTCGAAATCGACGACCTGCTGCCGCCCGTGCCAGGTGAATGCGACGCCGCGCATGAGATCTTCGAGATGCAGGGCATCCCGCCCGGAAGGCCCGTAGCGTTCGAGAGGGAGGTCGATCGTGGTTGTCTGCCACTGGCGGGGATCGAAACTGATCGCGACCAGCACGATGTTCGAGCGATCGGGACTGGCCTTTTCGAAGCACAGGACGTTGTCATTATCGCAATCGATGAAGTGCACGCCGAGGTGGCTTTGCAGGGCCGGGTTCTGCCGGCGGATCCGGTTGAGCAGGGAAATTTCCGCCACGATATTTCCGGACCGCCCATAATCCCAGCTTCTGATCTGGTATTTTTCCGAATCGAGATATTCCTCCGTCCCTGGCGGCGCGGCGGCTTCGCAGAGCTCGAAGCCGTTATAGACGCCCCAGAGGCCGGACAGCGTCGCGGCGAGGGCCGCGCGGATCAGGAAGCCGGGGCGGCCGCATGTCTGCAGGAACGCGGGATTTATGTCCGGCGTGTTGACGAAGAAATGGGGACGGAAATAGTCCCGTGTCGATGACTGCGTCAGTTCGACGAGGTAATTTTTCATTTCGTCAGCGGAATTTCGCCAGGTGAAATAGGTGTAGGATTGCGAGAATCCGATCTTCGCCAGGCGGTGCATGATCTTCGGCCGGGTGAAGGCCTCGGAGAGAAAGATCACGTCGGGATGGTTCCGCCGGATATCGGCGATCAGCCACTCCCAGAACGGGAACGGCTTGGTATGCGGATTGTCGACGCGAAAGATCCGTATCCCCTCGCGGATCCAGAAGAGGACGATATCGCGCAAGGCATGCCAGAGCGCGGGTCGCGCGCCATCGGCGTAGAAATCGACATTCACGATATCCTGGTATTTCTTCGGCGGATTTTCGGCATACTTGATCGAGCCGTCGGGCCGCCAGTCGAACCATTCCGGGTGCTCGGCCAGCCATGGATGGTCCGGAGCGCACTGGATGGCGAAGTCCAGCGCGATTTCGAGGCCCTGCCCGGCCGCCGCAGAGATCAGGCGGCGAAAATCGTCGAACGAGCCGAGCTCGGGATGGATCGCGTCATGTCCGCCCTCGGCGCTGCCGATGGCGTAGGGGCTTCCCGGATCGCCGGGATTGGCGACGAGCGTGTTGTTCGGCCCCTTGCGGTTCTTCCGGCCGATGGGATGGATCGGCGGGAAATACAGGACATCGAATCCCATGGCGCGGATTCGCGGCAATGCGGCGATCACGTCGTCGAAGGTGCCGTGGCGATCGGCGTCGCCGCTCTGGCTGCGGGGGAAGATTTCGTACCAGCTCGCGAAACCCGCGGCGCGACGCTCGGAATCGATCGGCAAGGCGGGTTCGTGCCGTGCCAGGAAGCGACGCTCCTCGGCATCGCGCATCGCGGCGATGATGGCGGGCGCGGTCAGTTTTCCGACCTGCTCTCCGGGAGCGCAGCGTTCGAGTCCCGCTCGGCATTCGGCCAGAATGGTTCTGGCCTCTTCGCCGGCCCGCGCGATCGCGGCGTCCAGCAACTGCCGGCCTTCAACAAGCTCAAGCCGGACATCGAGGCCGGCCTCGTGTTTCTTCGCGAGCTCGTCGGCGAAGGTGCCGTAGCGATCCACCCATGCCTCGATGGTGAATTCGGCGCGGCCGATCGCGCTCAGCCCGAATTGGGCGCGCCAGCGATCGTTGCCGATGGCCGCCATCGGCGCGCGCCGCCAGGCTGGCTCGCCGGACATCCGCCAGAGCAGGTCGGCCGCGAGGCGGCCGTGGCCGTCGCAAAGGAGATCGGCCTCGACCGTCACGTCTTCACCGGCCATCCGCTTCACCGGAAAGCGCCCGCCATCGACGGCCGGCGCAATCGCCTCGATTGCGATGCGCGGCGCATCGACCGAATGGCGCGGGGATTCCGGTGAATGGTGGGCGGGCAGCGGCGAGGTCGTGAACCAGGCGAGTCCGGCGGCGTTCCATCCCTCGAGCGGGACCGGAACCGGCGCCGCGGCCCGGCCGGCCAGAAACGCATGCAGTTCGTGGCGATCGGGCTCGGCACCCGTTGGGGAGCAGGCGAGCGCCAGTCCGCGGCCATCGGCGCCGAACCGGGCGAACAGGGACGTTGCC
>JAJZFF010000148.1 GCA_021805485.1 Pseudomonadota bacterium | reverse complement strand
CGGCCCGAGCAGGCCGGCCATGTTCGACTGCGTCACCAGCGCCGGCCCGGCGATGACCCCGGCGACGGCAGCGAGCCCGGTGCCGACGCCGAAGGCGAGCATGAACACGCGCGGCACGTTATGGCCCAGCATCGCGACCATGTCCGGATGGGTGAGCGCGGCCTGGATGATGAGCCCGGCGCGCGTGCGCGTGAGCACCAGCAGGAGCACGGCGAAAATGGCGATGGCGGTGAGCAGCTCGAACAGCTTGTAGGCGGGATAATTGGTGGAGAAGATGGTGAAGGCGGTGAAATCCAACGACGGCGGCACGCGGTAATCAACCGGCAGCCGCCCCCAGAGCATCTGCACCACCTCCTCGACGACGAAGGCGAGGCCGAAGGTGAAGAGCAGCTCCGCCACGTGGCCGTGCCGGTGCACCGTGCGCAGCCCGTAGCGCTCGACGAGGGCGCCGAGGGCGCCGACCAGCACCGGGGCGATCAGCAGCGCCGGCCAGAAGCCGAGCACGCGGCTGAGCTGGTAGCCGAAGAAGGCGCCGAGCATGTAGAAGCTGGCGTGCGCGAAGTTGAGCACGCCCATCATGCTGAAGATCAGCGTCAGGCCGCTCGCCATCAGGAACAGCAGCATGCCGTAGAGCACGCCGTTGAGCGTGGAGACGATGATCAGTTCGAGCACGGATCGGCGCCCAAGCGGCCCGCCTCGGCGCGATCAGCTCGGCCGCTGCATCTTGCAGGTGGTCGGCAGAACCGTCTGATCCGCCGGCACCTTGCCGGCCAGCTTCGTGCCCCAGCCGGTGTGTTCCTCGTCGAACGGCTGATTGGCGCCGAGCGGGCCGAAGGTGACGACGAACATGTCCTGGAAGAACTGGTGGTCCGCCGCGCGCATGAAGCCCTCGCCGCCATCGAAGGTGGTGATTTTCATGCCTTCCAGCTTCGGCGCGAATTTCACCGGATCCGGCGATTTCGCCTCCTCGATGGCGCGGAACACCATGGACATCATGTTGAAGACGCGCGGGTACCACAGCGACTGCCCGTTCAGCTTGGCGCGGAATTCCTTTTCCGCCTCGCGCGCGGGCGCGTAGTCGAGGTTGGGGAAGCCTTCGACCATGGCGAAGACCCGATCCGCCAGATTGGCCTGGCGGATCGCCGTCGGCCCGCCGGCGCCGCCGGCGTAATAGGTGTACCAGTCCGCCTGCAGCCCGGCATCGGCGGCCGCCTTGAGCAGCAGCGCGATATCCTGACCCCAGTTGCCGGTGATCACGCTATCCGCGCCGGAGGCCTTGATCTTGGCGATGTAGGGGGAGAAATCCGTGATCTTGAGCAGCGGATGCAGCTCGTCGCCGACGATCTGGATGTCCGGCCGCTTCTGCGCGAGCATCTTGCGCGCTTCGGTCCGCACGGACTGGCCGAACGAGTAGTCCTGGTTGATGAGATAGACCTTCTTGATCGCGGGCCGCGTCTTCATGTAGCTGGTGAGCGCCTCCATCTTGATGTCCGAATTCGCATCCCAGCGGAAATGCCAGTAGCTGCACTTGGCGTTGGTCAGCGAGGGATCGACGGCGGCGTAGTTGATGTAGACGACCTCCTTGCCGGGATTGCGGTCGTCGTACTTGGCGACGAAATCCTCGATCGCGGCGCCGACGCTGGAGCCGTTGCCCTGGGCGATGATGCGCGCGCCGGCGTCGATCGCCTTCTGCACCTGCACCAGCGCTTCCTGCGGATTGGTCTTGTCGTCGTAGCCGAGAATCTCGACCTTCATGCCGAGAACACCGCCCTTCGCATTCACCTGGTCGGCGATGTACTGGAAATGCTCGAGCCCGACCTGACCGACGCTGGCACCGCCACCGGAGAGCGGATCGACATAGGCGATCTTCAACGTATCGGCGCGGCCGAGCGCGGCGCTCGCCATCAGCCCGATCCACGCCACCGCCAGTACCCTCGAAATGGCACGCGACATCACCGTTCCCTCCGTGTCCGACGACACTTCTGGCCTGCTGGCGTCCCGCCTGCCGGCCGGCATCGTCTCTCGCGACGCAGGCTGACAGATCTATGGCAGAGGTCAAACCGGGTCAATCGCGCTCCGGCCGCTCCGCGCTGTCGGAATGCCCTGGCAGGAACGCCCGGCGGTTTCCGGCGGCACGGTGACGACGAAGACCTCGGCGCCGAGTTCGCGCCCGTCATCGAGCACGGCGATGCGCCAGCGTCCGGGCACCATCTCCCACGGCTCATCGAAGGCGAAACCGACGAAGCGCACGCCGGGGCCGGTTGGCACGGTGTAGGATTCCCGTTCCGCCTGCCTTCCGTCCGGCGTGGTGAGCGGGGGATGATCGACCTGCACCCGCAGCACCGGCGGCCACCCCCCGGCCGCGGCCAGCCGGTACTCCAGGCCGAACACGGCGCAGGGCCGGGCGACGATCTCCGGCCCGGCAGCGAGCAGGGCGGGCAAGGGCCGCTCGACGATGTCGGCCAGCGTATCCTGGCCCGGCGCCGGCGCCTGCCAGCCGCTCGGCGGCGCGGCGCTGAAGCTGCCATAGGCGATGATCTCGATGCCCGGCGCCGGGGCGGCGGCCAGCGCGAGCAGAAGCAGCATGGCTGGGACCAGCGGGACGGGTCTTGACCGCGGCCGGGTTCGCAGCGCAGATTGGGCTCTACTGAGAATGGTTCTCAATTGAAAGTTTCCCATGCCCCTCGCCACCCGCCGTGCCGCTCGCATCGCCCCGCCTCTGGTTACCCCGCCTCTGGTCGCCGCGCCTTTGGTCGCCCTGCCTCTGGTCGTGATGGCCCTGCTCGCCGCCCCGGCCACCCCGCGCGCCGCGGAGCCGGCGCCGATCGAGGTCACGATCAAGGATCATCGCTTCGAGCCGGCGGAGATCACCGTGCCGGCCGGCCAGGCGGTGCGGCTGCATGTGCGCAATCTGGATGCCTCGGCGGAGGAATTCGACTCGCCATCGCTGAAAGTGGAAAAAGTCATCGCCGCCCACGGCGCCGCGGTGGTGCATCTGCGCCCGCTGAAGCCGGGCCGCTACGCCTTCACCGGTGAATACCACGAGGAAACGGCGCACGGCACCGTGATCGCGCAGTAGGCCCCATGCTCGCCGCGCTCGTCATCGTCTTCCGTGAGGTCATCGAGGCCGGCCTGATCGTCGGCATCGTGCTCGCCGCCACGCGCGGCGTTCCCGGGCGCGGGCGCATGGTCGCGCTGGGGGTCGCCGGCGGCATCGCCGGGGCCGGCCTGCTCGCCGCCTTCGCCGGGCGGCTGGGCGCGGCCTTCGCCGGCGCCGGGCAGGAGCTGTTCCAGGCCGGCGTGCTCATCGCCGCGGTGGCGATGCTGGCCTGGCACACGATCTGGATGGCGAGTCACGGCCGCGCCATCGCCCGCGAGCTGCGCGCGCTCGGCGCCGCCGTCAGTTCCGGCCGCTCGAAGCTCGCCATGCTCGGCGTCGTCGTCGGCATCGCCGTGCTGCGCGAGGGCTCGGAAGTCGTTCTGTTTCTCTATGGCATCGCCGCCACCGGCGGCAGTTCCGCGCCGGGCATCGTGCTCGGCGGCACCCTCGGCGTGCTCGCCGGCGCGGCCGTGGCGGGGCTGGTCTATCGCGGCCTGCTGGCGATCCCCGCCGGCCGTCTGCTCGCCGTCACCGGCTGGCTGATCACCCTGCTCGCCGCCGGCATGGCGAGCCAGGCCGTGGCCTTCCTCCAGCAGGGCGGGTTCGCGGAGCTGCTGGTCGAGCCGGTGTGGGATACGAGCTGGCTGCTCGCCGACGGCTCGATCGTCGGGCGTCTGGCGCACACTCTGGTCGGCTATACCGACCAGCCGGACGGGCTGCAGCTCCTCGTCTATGCGGCGACGGTGGCGACCATCACCCTGCTCGCCCGCGCCGTGCGCGCCGCCGCCGCACCCAGCTCCGCACCCAGTTCTGGCCCCGATTCCGCCGCGCGGGCGGCGCGCGGGCGCGGGGCGGCCTGAGCGCCCGGCGCCGCCGACAAATCCGCCGCCGCGAACTTGACCGCGCCGGCTCCGCCGACCAATCTCGCCGCGCCCGAGAGACGGCGGCGGCCCAGGGCTGGAAGCGGTCGGGGCCGGGAACGGCCGGGCCGCGCTTCACGCATATTCGTCACGCACATTCGTTCGAACGCGCGCGGACGGAACACCGGCCGCGCCGCCTCGACCAACGCCAAGATGGGGAAGCCAGCGTCATGTATCCTGCGGTTCAGCTGCTTATCGACGGGGATTGGCGTCCAAGCCGGTCCGGCAAGACTCTCAATGTGCTCAACCCCGCCACCGGCGAAGTGAACGGCACGGTGGCGCATGCCGACATCGCCGATCTCGATGTCGCGCTCGCCGCCGCGCAGAAGGGCTTCGAGACCTGGCGCCGTGTCTCGGCCTATGACCGCAGCCGGATCATGCGCAAGGCGGCGGAGATTCTCCGCACCCGCGTCGACGAGATCGGCCGCATCATGACGCTCGAACAGGGCAAGCCGCTGGTCGAAGCGAAAGGCGAGACGGCGTTTTCCGCCGACATCATCGAGTGGTTCGCCGAGGAGGCGCGCCGCGCCTATGGCCGCGTCGTGCCGGCGCGTGCCGACAACATCCAGCAGCTGGTGATCAAGGAGCCGGTCGGGCCGGTGGCGGCGTTCACGCCGTGGAACTTCCCGATCAACCAGACCAACCGCAAAATCTGCGGCGCGCTCGCCGCCGGCTGCTCGATCATCGTCAAGGGTCCGGAGGAGACGCCGGGTTCGGTCGCCGCCTATGTGCAGTGCTGGCTCGATGCCGGGCTGCCGCCGGGCGTGATCAACCTGGTCTTCGGCGTGCCGGCGCAGATCAGCGAGTATCTCATCCCGCACCCGATCATCCGGAAAATCTCCTTCACCGGATCGACCGCCGTCGGCAAGCATCTCGCCGCCCTCGCCGGCCAGCACATGAAGCGGGTGACGATGGAGCTCGGCGGCCACGCGCCCTCGATGGTGTTCGATGACGCCAATCTGGACACCGCCGCCGCGGTGCTCGCCGCCAACAAGTTCCGCAACGCCGGCCAGGTCTGCGTCGCGCCGACGCGCTTTCTGGTCCAGGACGGCGTGCACGACGCGTTCGTCGAGAAGCTCGTCGCCCGCGCCCGGAAGCTCAAGGTCGGCAACGGGCTCGAGGACGGCGTGACGATGGGCCCGCTGGCCAATCCGCGCCGCATCCCGGCGATGGAGGGCCTGATCGCCGACGCGGTGGCGAAGGGTGCCAGCATCGCCACCGGCGGCAAGCGCATCGGCAATGTCGGCAATTTCTTCGAGCCGACGGTGCTCACCGGCATGACCACCGAGATGCGCGCGATGAACGAGGAGCCGTTCGGCCCGCTCGCGCTCGTCAGCCGCTTCTCCAGCATCGACGATGTGATCGCCGAGGCCAACCGGCTCGATTATGGCCTGGCCGCCTATGCCTACACCGCGTCGCAGAAGACGGTGACGACGCTGTCCACGCGCGTCGAGGTCGGCATGCTGTCGATCAATCATCACGGCATCGCGCTGCCGGAGGTGCCGTTCGGCGGCATCAAGGACAGCGGCTACGGCTCCGAAGGCGGCAGCGAGGCGATCGAGGCGTATCTGAACACGAAGCTGGTAACGGCGGCCGCGATCTGACCGGCGCGGAGGAGCCGGGCTCGGCTCAGCCCGGCTCCTCCGCGTGCGCGCGCTCGAACGCCCACACCTCCTCGAAGCCCATCAGCCGGTTCATCGCGTCGAAGGGCAGCAGCGCGAGCCCGGCGCCGGCGCTGGAGCCGTGTTCGCGCAGCACGCCGTAGGCGCCCTGCAGCGCGTGCGCCGCGGCGAGGAAGCCGGTGGCGGGGAAGATCGCCACCTGATAGCCGAGCTCGGCCAGCCGCGCCCGCGTCGGCACCGGCGTGCGCCCGCCCTCGACCATGTTGGCGAGGCAGGGCAGATCGAAGCGGGCGCAGATCGCCGCCATTTCCGCCTCCGATTCCGGGCTCTCGACGAACAGGATGTCGGCGCCGGCCTCGGCATAGGCCTCGGCGCGCCGCAGCGCCTCGTCCAGCCCCAGCGCGGTACGCGCGTCGGTGCGGGCGATGATGAGGCAATCGGCGCTGGAGCGGCTCTCGCAGGCGACCCGGAGCTTGCGCACCATTTCCGCCGCCGGCACCACGCGCCGCCCTGGCGTGTGGCCGCATTTCTTCGGGAAGACCTGGTCCTCGATCTGGATCGCGGCGACGCCGGCGGCCTCGTAGCCGCGCACCGTGCGGGCGACGTTGAGCAGGCCGCCGAAGCCGGTATCCGCGTCCGCGATCAGCGGCGTCGCCGTGCCGGCGGCGATCGCCTGCACCCGCGCCAGCATCTCGCCGTAGGAGGCGAGCCCGGCGTCCGGCAGACCGAGATGGGAGGCGACGGTGCCGTAGCCGGTCATGTAGAGCGCCGCGAAGCCCATGCGGTCGGCGATGCGGGCGGAGATCATATCGAACACGCCGGGCGCGACGAGCACCTCGCCACGGCGCAGCAGCGTCTTCAGGCTCGGGCGCGACGGCATGGTGCCTCCTGCGGCGGGCGGGGTGGGCCCGTTGGTGGACGAGCCTGGGTGGACGAGCGTGGCGGCCAGCATAGAGCGGCCTCGCCGGCGCGGAAATCGGCCCGGCCGGAGCGGGATTTTCGCAGCGTGATTGCCGCTTGCAACGCCCCCCCCTTCACGCTATCTCACGGGCATACATTCTCCGCAGCACTGAACGGGGGGTGGCCTTCACGGGCCGCCTTTTTTGTTTTTGGACCTGGACCGCCCGATTCTGACCGGCCTCGAAGCCCGGCTCGCCGACCTGGTCGCGCCGACCGTCACCGCCATGGGGTATGAACTCGTCCGCGTCGCCGTCACCGGCCGGGACCGGCCGACGATCCAGATCATGGTGGACCGTGCCGATGGCGTCCCGGTCGGCGTCGGCGACTGCGAGGCGCTCAGCCATTCGCTCGGCGCCGTGCTCGATGTCGCGGACCCGCTGCACGGCGCCTGGACGCTGGAGATCAGCTCGGCCGGGATCGATCGGCCGCTGACGCGCGCCAAGGACTGGAACCGCTTCGCCGGCCACCTGGCGCGGGCCGAGATGGCGGTGCCGTTCGAGGGCCGCAAGCGCTTCTCCGGCGTCGTGCTCGGCGCCGACGCCACCGCCGCCCGGCTCCGGCTCGACGATGGCAGCGAGGTGGCGCTGAACCTGGCCGATATCCGCCGCGCCAAGCTGGTACTGACCGATGCGCTGATCGACGCCTGCGCCGCCCCTGCAACCGATAGCGAAGCACACTGAGGGATCACCGCGCCATGGATACCGCCGTCACCCGCCCCGAATTGCTGCTGGTGGCCGATGCCGTCGCCCGCGAGAAATCGATCGACCGGGACGAAGTGCTGGAGGCGATGGAGCAGGCGATCCAGAAGGCCGGCCGGGCGAAATACGGCCACGAGAAGGATATCCGCGCCACCATCGACAAGAAGACCGGCGAGGTGCGGCTGTCGCGCTGGACCGAGGTGGTGGAGACGGTGGAGAACGAGGACACGCAGATCCCCCTCGCCATCGCCCAGCGCATCAATCCCGAGCTGAAGCTCGGCGAGTTCATCGTCGATCCGCTGCCGCCGATCGATTTCGGCCGCATCGCCGCGCAGACCGCCAAGCAGGTGATCGTGCAGCGGGTGCGCGAATACGAGCGCAAGCGCCAGTATGACGAGTTCAAGGACCGCGTCGGCGAGATCATCAACGGCACGGTGAAGCGGACCGAGTACGGCAACCTGATGGTCGATCTCGGCCGCGCCGAGGCGCTGCTGCGCAAGGACGAGCTGATCCCGCGCGAGAGTTTCCGCAATGGCGACCGCGTGCGCGCGTTCATCTACGACGTGCGCGACGAGGCACGCGGGCCTCAGATCTTCCTCTCCCGCACCCATCCCGGCTTCCTCGCCAAGCTGTTCGCCCAGGAAGTGCCGGAGATCTACGACGGCATCATCGAGATCAAGGCGGTCGCGCGCGATCCCGGATCCCGGGCCAAGATGGCGGTGATCAGCCGCGATTCCTCCATCGACCCGGTCGGCGCCTGCGTCGGCATGCGCGGCTCGCGCGTGCAGGCGGTGGTGGCCGAGTTGCAGGGCGAGAAGATCGACATCATCCCCTGGTCGCCCCAGGCCGCGACCTTCGTCGTCAACGCGCTGGCGCCGGCGGAGGTGACCAAGGTGGTGATGGACGAGGAGGCCGGGCGCGTCGAGGTCGTGGTTCCGGACGACCAGCTCAGCCTGGCCATCGGCCGGCGCGGCCAGAATGTCCGCCTCGCCAGCCAGCTCACCCGCTGGGACATCGACATCCTGACCGAGGCCGAGGAGAGCGAGCGCCGGCAGGAGGAATTCCGCCGCCGCACCGGCCTGTTCGTCGACGCGCTCGATGTCGACGATGTCATCGCCGGGCTGCTGGTTACTGAAGGGTTCACCACCATCGAGGAGCTGGCCATGACGCCGCCCGAGGAAATGGCCGAGATCGAAGGCTTCGACGAAACCATCGCCGCCGAGCTGATCCGCCGCGCCGAGGAACATCTCACCCGGCGCGACGCCGCCTTCGACGACCGCCGCCGCCAGCTCGGCGTCAGCGACGAGATCGCCGCCTTCGAGGTGCTGACGCCGGGGATGCAGGTCGCGCTCGGGGAGAAGGGCGTCAAGACGCTCGATGATCTCGCCGACCTCGCCTCCGACGAGCTGATCGAGATCGTCGGCGCCGAACACATGGATGAGGCGACCGCGAACGAGCTGATCATGGCCGCGCGCGCCCACTGGTTCGCCGGCGAGGATGGCGCCGCGGCGGAGCCGGGCAAGCAGGAGCAAGGCCACGACTGAACGCGGCGCCCCCCTCGCCCCGGCCGACCCGACGGCGGACGACGCCGAGAGCGAACGCGGCCCGCTGCGCCGCTGCATCGTCACGCGCGTGCAGGCACCGAAGGAGCAGATGCTGCGCTTCGTCGTCGGCCCCGGCCACGCGCTGGTGCCGGATCTCGCCGGGCGGCTGCCGGGACGGGGAATCTGGTTGAGTGCGCGCGGCGATGTGTTAGAAACCGCGCGTCGGCGCGGCGCCTTCAGCCGGGCCGCGCGGTCGCGGGTGGACGTGCCTGACGATCTGGCGGCGATGGTCACCGACGGGCTCCTGCGGCGCATCGGCGAGACGCTGGGCCTGGCGCGCCGCGCCGGACAGGCGGTGTGTGGTTTCACCCGGTGCCGCGAATGGCTGCAGCTTCATCGGGCGGGGCTGGTCGTGCAGGCATCGGATGGCAGTCCCGAGGAGCGGGCGCGTCTGCTGGGCAGCTGGCGTGATGGCCCGGTGATCACCCCGCTCCCCGGCGCGGCGCTCGGCGCCATCTTCGGCCGCGAGCATGTCGTGCACGTGGCGGTGGCCCCGGGGCGGCTGGCGACGGGGCTCGCCGCGGAGGCGGAACGGCTGGCGGGCGTGCGTGCGAGAGGTGTGGCCGCGACGGTTGGGGGCGCCAGCACGGCGCCGCCCGGCGGCGAAAGCGGAGCGGGCGCAGCCGGGCCGAACGCCCCGCACGCGGCTCCGGATGAATTGAGCGGCTCAGCAGACGTGGAAGTGACGGGCGAATAGATGACGGACAGCAACGAACAGGATGCGGCAAAGGGGCGTCTTTCGCTCCGCCCGAGCGGACGTCTCGAACTGGGACGCACGGTGGATGCCGGGTCGGTGCGGCAGAGCTTCAGCCATGGCCGCTCCAAGGTCGTGCAGGTCGAGGTGCGCAAGAAGCGCGCCATCGTGCCCGGCGCCGCGCCGCCACCGCCGCCCGCCCCGCCGAGCGGC
>JAJZFF010000371.1 GCA_021805485.1 Pseudomonadota bacterium | reverse complement strand
GAGGTCGGGCGGCTGAGATCAGGACTTTTCAAGCGCTACCCGGCGGGCGATGGTGAACCATGCGCCGTTTCGCCCGCCTGCTCCGCCGGCTGCTCGCCGTGGCCGCCCTGCTCGTGCTGCTCGCCGCCTCGGGGGCGGCGGGGCTGCTCTGGCTGACCCTGCCGCCGGACAGCGCGCGCGTGCGCATTCCCGGCCTCGCCGCGCCGGTGGACGTCACCTTCGACCAGGACGGGGTCGCCCGCATCCGCGCCGGGTCCGAGACCGACGCCGCCGCCGCGCTCGGCTATGTCCATGCCCGCGCGCGCATGGCGCAGATGGAGCTGATGCGCCGCGCCGTCTCCGGACGGCTCGCCGAGATCGCAGGGCCCCGCGCGGTCCGGCTCGACCGGACCATGCGCACGCTCGGCCTGCGCCAGGCCGCGCTGGCCGACTACGCCACCCTGCCGGCCGATGCGCGTGCGGTGCTGGAAGCCTATGCGCGCGGCGTGAATGCCTGGATCGCCGCGCGCGGCCGCTTCGCCGCCCCGGAATTCCTGCTGATCGGCGCGCCGGAGCCGTGGGAGCCCACCGATTCCATGCTGTGGGCGAAATACATGGGCCTGTGGCTGTCGATGGACTACGACGCCGAGCTGGCGCGGATGGAAGTGGCGCCGCACCTGACGGCCAAGGCGCTCGCCGAGCTCTGGCCCGCGGCGCAGGGAGTTCTGCCGCCGGACGCGACGCTCGATGTCCGCCACGCCGACGCCGCCGGGGCGCTGCTGCGCGCTCTGCCCGCCTTCCCGGACCCGTTCACGCTGCCCTCGACCGCGTCGAACGAATGGGCCGTCGATGCGCGCCACTCCAGCTCGGGCGCGCCGCTGCTCGCCGGGGATCCGCATCTCAGCTTCGGCCAGCCCGGGCTCTGGTATCTGGCGCGGATCGAGACCCCGGCCGGGGTGCTCGCCGGCGCCACCGCTCCGGGCGCGCCCTTCCTGGTCATCGGCCACAACGCCCGCATCGCCTGGACCTTCACCAATACCGGCGCCGACGTGCAGGACATTTTCGTCGAGACGCCGGTCGATGCCGGCCACTATCTCGGCCCCGACGGGCCGCTTCCCTACGGCGTGCGCGAGGAGCGCATCCGCGTCCGCGGCGCGCCGGACGTGGTCTTCACCGCCCGCGCGACGCGCCACGGGCCGGTGATCAGCGACCTGACCGCGGGGGACGGCACCGCGCGCGACGCCACGGTGCTGGCGGTCGCGATGGCCAACCTGGCGCCGAACGATACCTCCGCGGCCGGGCTGCTCGCGCTCGACCGGGCGCGCGACGTCACCGAGGCCGGGCGTGCGGCGGCGCTGATCTCCTCACCGGTGCAGAACCTGCTGGTCGCCGACCGCGCGCATATCGGGCTGTTCATGACCGGGCGCATCCCCATCCGCCGCGCCCCCGAGGGCCTGCTGCCCGCCGCCGGCGCCGACGGCGCGCATGACTGGACCGGCTTCGCCTCCGGCGACGCGCTGCCGCACATCGTCGATCCGCCGAGCGGCCGGCTGGTCAACGCGAACGAGCGGCCGGCCCCGGCGGGGACGCAGGTGTTCCTCGGCACCAACTGGTTCGGCGACTGGCGCGCGCAGCGCATCCGCGCCCTGCTGACGGCACGCGACGGCTTCACTGTCGAGGCGTTCGCGGCGATGCAGACCGACGAGATCAGCGTCTACGCCGCCGCGCTGCTGCCGCGGCTGCGCAGCGTTCCCGCCGCGGCCGGCCTGCCGGCCATCGGACTGGGGTTGCTGCAGGCCTGGGACGGGCGCATCGCGCGCGAGCGGCCCGAGCCGCTCATCTTCAATGCCTGGCTCGGCGCCTTCCACGACTCGGTGATGCACCGCGCCGGCCTGCCCGTCTCCAGCCCGGCCTCGCCGCACCTGGAATTCACCGCCTTCCTCCTCTCGCCCGAGGGCGCCGGCTGGTGCGGCGGCGACTGCACGCCGATCCTCGCGGAGACGCTGGCCACGACGATGGCTGAGCTGGCCGGCCGCTATGGCGACAATCCCCACGCCTGGCAGTGGGGCGCCGCGCACCAGGCGGTGTTCGCCAATTCCCTGCTGCGATCGCTGCCGCTGATCGGCAGCCTGACCACGGCCCGGATCGAGGATGGCGGCGACGACAGCACGGTGCAGCGCGCCAGCTTCGCCGCGGGGAGCTTCGACGCCATCCATGGCGCCGCCTATCGCGGGGCCTACGATCTCGCGGATCTCGACCGCTCGCGCTTCATCGTCACGCCCGGGCAGTCCGGCAACCCGCTCAGCCGCCACGCCACCGATCTCATGGCGCGCTGGCGCGACGGCGCCACACTGACCCTCGGCCCGACCCCGAAACGGGTCGAGGCGACCCTCAGCCTGCTGCCCTGACGCGCTGCCACGGCCAGCGCGGAGCGCATCGCGCGACGAGCGCGGAGCGCATTGACCGGACACCGAAGCGGGATGAACATGCGCGCGGATCCACACACATGACATACAAGGCCCCGCGTCGCCCGCAATTCTTCTACACCACCGCCCCGCTGCCCTGCCCCTATGTCGAGGGCCGGACAGAGCGGAAGGTGGTCACCGAGATCACCGGTCCCGACGCCGAGAAACTGCATGATCGCCTGTCGCGCGCCGGCTTCCGGCGCAGCCACAACATTGCCTACGCGCCGGTCTGCCCGGGCTGCCAGGCGTGCGTTCCGATCCGCATCCCGGTCGCACGGTTCCAGCCGGACCGGACGCAGCGCCGGATCATGCGCGCCAACACGCTGATCGACGGATTCGAGGTGCCGCCGCGTGCCACCGCCGAGCAGTTTCAGCTCTTCCAGCGCTACCAGCAGGCCCGCCACGGCGAAGGCGACATGGCGACGATGAGCTTCTACGACTATCGCGCCATGGTCGAGGACACGCCGATCGAGACCTTCGTCGTCGAGTTCCGCGACCCCGACGACCGTCTGGTCGGCGCCTGCCTCACCGACCGGCTCGGCGACGGGCTCTCGGCCGTGTACAGCTTCTTCGCCCCCGAGTTCTCCGCCCGCTCGCTCGGCACCTACATGGTGCTGTGGCTGGTGGAGCGCGCGCGCCAGCTCGGGCTGGACTACGCCTATCTCGGCTACTGGGTCGCCGAGAGCCCGAAAATGAGCTACAAGGCCCGCTTCCGCCCGAGCGAGGTGCTCGTCTGCGGCACGTGGCGCATGCTCACGGGGACCGAGACGACACCGCTGCAGCGGGTCCACGAGACCGCCGGCTGAGCCCCCGCCGCCATGGGCGGCTGCGCCCGGCTCGCTGTCACTGCGCCGCGGCGGGGGGCGCGCGCAGATCGGCAAATGCGCGCACCCGTCCGCTCAGCGCCTCCAGGTCAGCGCCGGCGAGCGTCTCCTTCTGCAGCAGCGCGATCGCGGTCTCCTTCAGCAGCGCCAGATTCTCGCCCAGAATCGCGCGCGCGCGGCCGAAGGCTTCCTCGATGAGGGAGCGGATGGCGCCGTCGATGGCCGAGGCGGTGCTCTCGCCGAAATGGCGCGGCTCCCAATCCATTCCCGGCGGCGCGCCGAGCATGCGCTGGTGCTCCGGCTCGTAGGCGACCTGCCCGAGCGTCTTGTCCATGCCGAACCGCGCCACCATGCTGCGCGCGATATCGGTGGCGCGCGCCAGATCGTCCGCCGCGCCGGTGGAGACCTCGGGGAAGATCAGGCTCTCCGCGGCCCGGCCGCCGAGCAGCACGGTCATGCGGTCGATGAGTTCCGAGCGGTCCATCAGGAACCGGTCCTCGGTCGGGCGCTGCAGCGTGTAGCCGAGCGCGCCGATGCCGCGCGGGATGATGGAGATTTTCTGCACCTTGTCGGTGCCCGGCAGCGCCATGGAGACGATGGCGTGGCCGAGCTCGTGGTGCGCCACCACGTCGCGCTCGTGCGGGTTGAGCAGTCGGTTGCGCTTTTCCAGCCCGGCGACGATGCGCTCGATCGCCTGCACGAAATCCGGCTCGGTGACGAGGTCGCCGCCCCGCCGCGTCGCCACGATGGCCGCCTCATTGACCAGATTGGCGAGGTCGGCGCCGGTGAATCCCGGCGTCAGCGCCGCCACCCGCTCCACCGATACCTCCGGCGCCAGCTTGATCTTGCGGATGTAGATTTTGAGGATATCGATGCGGCCCTTCTTGTCCGGCCGGTCGACGAGCACCTGGCGGTCGAAGCGGCCGGGGCGGAGCAGCGCCGGGTCCAGGGTCTCGGGCCGGTTGGTGGCGCCGAGCAGGACGATGCCGCTGGTGGGGTCGAAACCATCGAGTTCGGCGAGCAGCTGGTTGAGCGTCTGCTCCTTCTCGTCGTGCCCGCCGCCGGGCATGAAGCCGGTGCGGGCGCGGCCGAGACTGTCGATCTCGTCGATGAAGATGATCGCCGGCGCCTTGGCGCGCGCCTGCTCGAACAGGTCGCGCACACGCGCCGCGCCGACGCCGACGAACATCTCGACGAATTCGGAGCCGGAAATGGAAAAGAACGGCACCTTGGCCTCGCCGGCGACGGCGCGGGCGAGCAGCGTCTTGCCGGTGCCTGGCGGGCCAACGAGCAGGACCCCCTTGGGGATGTGCGCGCCGAGCCGGCCGTATTTCTCCGGCGCCTGGAGGAACTCGACGACCTCCTTCAGCTCCTCCTTGGCCTCGTCGACGCCGGCGACGTCATCGAACTTCACGCCGACATCGCTCTCGACATAGATCTTGGCTCGCGAGCGCCCGACCGACATCAGCCCCGAGCCCATGCCACCGGCCCCCATCGGGCGGATCAGCCAGAACCACAGCAGCAGGAACACGAGCGTGGGAGCGAACCAGCCGAGCACGCTGGCCAGGAGGCCGGGCCCCGGTTCGCCGGAGAAGGAGACCTTCGCCGCGGCCAGGCTGTCGGCGATCGCGGGATCGACGCGCACGGTGCTGAAATGGGCGGGCTTGCCGGCCGGCGCGTTCTTCAGCCGGCCGGTGATGTGGTCGGTACCGACGACCAGATCGTCGAGCTGGCCCTGGTGCAGCAGGTCCTGGAAGCGGCTGTAGGGCAGTATCTCGACGTCCGCGCGCAGCCCCAGCCAGTCATGGATCGACAGCACGGCCAGAACCGCGAGCACGATGTACCAGATGTTGATATGGTGTTCGCGCTTCAGCTCCATGCGCCATCAATCCTCTCCGGAAGGTGCAGGCTCGCTTGTTCCGCGCCTTGGATCAAGCCCGCAGCCATGCGCCGCGCCGCGGCCGCCGAATGGCCGTCATGCCCGGGGCTCTGGCCCCGGTCCCTCTGCTTGCATTCCAGGGCCGGGCGGGCCACTGAAACCGATGCGCCGGCGTCCCGGACGGGCGGGCACGCCGGCCGCATCCCGAGACGGGGATTCGCCATCCAGCGCCCCCGGCCGGGCATCGAGATGGAGCGCAGGCCATGCTGGCGATGCGGCTGCACCAGACGGGCGGGACATTGCGCCAGGAGAGGCTGCCGGTGCCGAGGCCGGGCCCGGGCCAGGTGCTCATCCGCGTGCTCGCCTGCGCCGTCTGCCGGACGGACCTGCATATCGTCGATGGCGACCTGCCGGAAGCCAAGCTGCCGCTGATCCTGGGCCACGAGATCGTCGGCCATGTCGCCGAATGCGGCGCCGGGGTGAGCGGCTTCGCGCCAGGCCAGCGCGTCGGCGTGCCCTGGCTGGGCTGGACGTGCGGCCGCTGCGCCTATTGCCGCCGGGGAGCCGAGAATCTCTGCCCCGAGGCGCGCTTCACCGGCTATCAGATCGACGGCGGCTATGCCGAGTACACGGTGGCGGACGCGCGCTATTGCTTCCCGCTCGACCCGCGCTACGGCGACGCCGAAGCCGCCCCGCTGCTCTGCGCCGGATTGATCGGCTACCGCACGCTGCGCATGGCCGGCCCGGCCGCGCGGCTCGGTTTCTACGGCTTCGGCGCCGCGGCCCATATCGCCGCGCAGGTGGCGCGCTTCGAGGGCAGCGAGCTCTTCGCCTTCACCCGCCCCGGCGATCACGCGGCGCAGGAATTCGCCCGCCGCATCACCGGCGGCTGGGCGGGAGGGGCCGATCAGCCGCCGCCCGAGGCGCTGGACGCGGCGCTGATCTTCGCCCCCGTCGGCGCCCTGGTGCCCGCCGCGCTGGCGGCGGTCCGCCCGGGCGGGGTGGTGGTGTGCGGCGGCATCCACATGAGCGACATCCCCGCCTTTCCCTACCGGCTGTTGTGGCAGGAGCGGATGGTGCGCTCGGTCGCCAACCTGACCCGGCGCGACGGCGACGAATTCCTCGCCCTCGCCCCGCGCGTCCCGGTGCGCGTCGAGACCGTGCCCTTCGCGCTGGCCGAGGCGAACGAGGCGCTCGCGGCCCTGCGCGAGGGGCGGCTCAGCGGCGCGGCGGTGTTGCGGATGGGCGGGGCATGATCACCCCCGCCCGGCGCAGCCCTCGGGGTCGAGGCGATAGCCGCCATCCTCGGTGAGCAGCAGGCGCGACTGGGTCGGATCCGGTTCGATCTTCTGGCGCAGCCGGTAGATGTGCGTCTCCAGCGTATGCGTCGTCACCGCGGCGTTGTAGCCCCAGACCTCGTTCAGCAGCACCTGCCGCGGCACCGGCCGGGTGCCGGCGCGGATGAGGAATTTGAGGATCGCCGCCTCCTTCTCGGTGAGACGGATGCGCTTGCTGCCGCTGCTGTCCTGCAGCAGCTTGGCGCCGGGCTGGAAACTGTACGGCCCGATGCGGAAGACCGCGTCCTCGCTGCTGGCGAAGCTGCGCATGTGCGCGCGCAGGCGGGCGAGCAGCTCGGCGAGGCGGAACGGCTTGGCGACATAGTCGTTGGCGCCGAGATCGAAGCCGCGGACGATGTCGGATTCGGCATCGAGGCCGGTGAGCATGATCACCGGCGCGCGCAGGCCGGCCCGGCGCAGGCGCAGGCAGAACTCCCGCCCGTCGCCGTCGGGCAGGCTGACATCGAGCAGGATGGCATCGAAGCCGGGTTCCCGCTCCAGCAGCCGCTCCGCCTCGGCGATGCTCGCCGCCTCGAAGACCCGGAACTCGCCATCGAGCGCCAATTGCTCGGCCAGGACCGTGCGCAGGGCGCGGTCGTCATCGACCAGGAGGATGGCTTGTTCCCCAGGCATGCGTCAGGCCCGGCGCGCGGAGTGCCGCACGCCCCGTCGCTGCCCGCAATCGTCACGTTGTGCCATGCTGCTCCTTGCCTGCCGTTGGATCGAATGCACCGCAACCAAAGAATCTGCCTCCCGGCCGCGACAAGCCGGCCTCGGACTCCATATATATCCACTTTGCTCAGCGACGGGGAGCCGCTGATCTCGCGCCTCGCTCCCTGATGAGAGCCGCCCGAACCGGAGCCGCCAGATCAGCCGTGATGACCAGTCCAACCGTGATGACCGAACCGCAAGCGCTGGACCCGATGCCCGAGCCGGGGCCCGAGCCGATGCCCGAGCCGGGGGCCGGGGCCGGCCTGCGGCGGGTCCAGCGCGCCGCGGCGGCGCTGCGGCGCGGCGGCACCGCGCTGCTCGATCCCGACCCGGCCGAGGGCGTCGGGCCGCTGATCCTGCTGGCCGCCGAAACCGCCAGCGCGGCGGGGCTCGGCGAGTTCACCGCCCTCGCCGCCGGGCCGGCGCTGCTGTTGCTGGCGCCGAGTCGGGCGGCGTCGCTGCTCGGGCCGCAGCCGCCCGAGGGCGCCGCGCCGGTGGCGGCGCTGCATCTGCCGGTGCTGACCGCCGCCAATCTGCAGCTCCTCGCCAACCCGCTGGCCCCGCAGGGCATCCCGCCCGGGCTGACGCGCGAGCCGCCGCCCGCGGGCGCTGCGGCCGTGCTTGCGCTCGCCAAGTTCGCGCGCCTGCTGCCGGCAGTGCTCGCCGCGCCCGCCGCACCCGCGACCGCGGCGAGCCAGCGCGTGCCGGGGGTGCATGAAAGCGACGTCGCGGCCTACCCGGACGCGCTCGCCGCGGCGATGCAGCCGGTGGCGGAGGCGGCGATCCCGCTCGAGGATGCGCCCGATGCCCGGATCGTCGCCTTCCGCGCGGCCGAAAGCGGCGCCGAGCATCTCGCCATCATCATCGGCACGCCGGCGGCGCGGCCCGCCTCCCTGCCCGCGCCGCTGGTGCGTCTGCACTCGGCCTGCTTCACCGGCGACCTGCTGGGCAGCCTGCGCTGCGACTGCGGACCGCAATTGCGCGGCGCGATCCGCCGCATGGCGGCCGAGGGCGCCGGCGTCCTGCTCTATCTCGCCCAGGAGGGCCGCGGCATCGGCCTGGTCAACAAGCTGCGCGCCTACGCGCTGCAGGATCGCGGCCTGGACACGCTCGATGCCAACCGCGCGCTCGGCTGGGAGCCGGACGAGCGGCGCTTCCGCATCGCCGCCACCCTGCTCGAACGGCTCGGCATCAAGCGGGTGCGGCTGCTCACGAACAACCCCGCCAAGGTGGCCGGCCTCGCCGCCTGCGGCATCGAGGTCGCCGGCCGCGAGAGCCATGTCGTGCCGCCGAACGGGGTCAATGACCGCTATCTCGCCACCAAGGCGGCGCGCTTCGGGCATCTCCTGGGGTAGGCGCGGTCGGTGGTCCGGGTTGCGGCGGAGGCGGGCACGGGAGCGCCCTGGAGATCGGCCGGTCTCGCGCATCGGCCCCGACCCCTGGCGTTCCCAATTCCCCGGCGTTCCGGTCTTATATTTCCGTGGTTGGATGGCAGCCTGCAGGGGGGGCATTCCGTGAGCTATGTGGATACGCATTTGCTGCCGCACGAGAAGGTGGTTTACAAAACGCGCATTACGGCCTGGATTTATGCTCAGTCTTTCATATACATAGCCGCCGCGTTCGTTGTTGAATTTTTCTATAATCAAAACGCCGTCGAGTCGCGCAAGGGATTCGTCATTGCGTTTCTTATATTATTATTCATTCTTTCGATCCTTGGTTGCTACATTAAACGGTCGACCTCAGAATTCGCGGTGACAGATAAAAGAATCATCATCAAGACAGGCCTGATCCGCAGGAATTCTCTCGAAATATTTCTCAGACAGGTGGAGGGCCTCTATGTCGACCAAGGCATTCTCGGGCGCATTCTGCGCTATGGGACGTTGAGTATAATCGGAACCGGGGGAACCAAAGAGCCGTTCCAGTTCATCGATGATCCGATGGGGTTCCGCTACGCGGCACAGACTCAGGTCGCCATGACGCAGGACGCGTCGACGGAGCCTTCCGCCCGCGTCCCGTGACCGATCCGGAATCGCTGCGCCTGGAGCGTGGTCCGATGTGATCGACCGATCCGATCGGGCATTGCTCTCCTCCGCTCGGCCCCGCCACCGCCCCGCCACCGGCCCGGCCCGGCCGCAGCGGTCGCGGGAAAATTGCATTTGCCGCCGCCGTGACGCAACAATCCCGCACCCGTCCGGCGCCGGCCTCCCGCATCCTTCGGAGCCGATGGTTGACGGCGCGGGGCGGATCGGTCCAGTGGGGTTGGCGATTGGGGGTTGGCGATCGCGGCCGCCCGGGGCGGCGTTCATCGGCAGCGAGGGAGAGAACCGGGCAATGACGCAGACCTTGATCAGCCGCTATGCGCCGCCGACGGATGGCTATGCCGGCACCCTGATCGGTCGGGCCTGGATCCCCGGCGCGGAGGGCGGACCGGCGGTGGTGGTGGTGCGCCGCGATGGCGTGTTCGACATCAGCCACCACAGCGCCACGGTTTCGGCGCTGTTCGACCGGGAAGATCCCGCTGGCTTCGTGCATGGGCTGGCGCTCGGCGACCGGCTCGGCGATGCCGCCACCCTGCTCGCCAACAGCGATCCACGCCAGCGCGACCCCGCGGCACCCTGGCTG
>JAJZFF010000626.1 GCA_021805485.1 Pseudomonadota bacterium | reverse complement strand
CGCAGGGTGGCGCGCCACCAGCGCCGCATTGTGCGTTGCCACCATCACCGTCGTTCCCAGCCGGTTCAACTCCTTCAGGAGTTGCATCAGGCGTTCGGCCTGCGCGTCGTCGAGATTGCCGGTAGGTTCGTCGGCAAGCAACAGCGATGGCCGGTTGATCACCGCCCGCGCGATCGCCACCCGTTGCTGCTCGCCGCCGGAGAGCGCCGGCGGATGGACGTTGCGGCGCGAGTGCAGCCCCACCCAGCGGAGCATCTCGGTCACATCGGCGCGAATCTGGCCCTCCGGCCGTCCGGTGATGCGCAGCGGCAGGGCGACGTTATCGAACGCGGTGAGGTGGTCGAGCAGCCGAAAATCCTGAAACACGACGCCGATTCGCCGGCGCAGGAGCGCAAGCGTCGCGCGGTCCGCGGCGCCGATGTCGGTGCCGAGCAGGTCAAGCCGCCCCCGGCTCGGCCGCACCGCGAGATAGAGCAGCCGCAGCAGGCTCGTCTTGCCGGCGCCGGATGGCCCGAGCAGCCAGCGGAATCCCCCTGCCGGCACGAACGTGTCGAGATCGCGCAGCACCTCCGGCCCATCGCGGCCAGGGTAGCGCAGACCCACCCCCTGCATGCGAATCATCGCTCGTCCGTTCGTTGCAGTCCGTTGGTCAAAGCCCGTTCGTCTCCCCGCGGCCGGCCAAGCCCCGCGATTCCCACTCTTCTGCCACCCCTCGGCGAGAGGCGGAACCCTTACGGCGTCCTGCCACGCCCGCCGCCTATATATCAGCGGTTGCGCCAGCCCATTGCGTTCCGTGTCGGATTTCCCACAGGATCGGCGCCGAGAACGAGGATTCGCGCATGCGCATCACCTGCCCGACCTGTGAGGCGACCTACGATGTGCCGGAGAAGCTGCTGCGCCCGGACCGCGAGGTGCGCTGCGCGCGCTGCGGCGGGCGCTGGCTGCCGGCCCCGGCCGAGCCAGGATCGCCGTCGCCCGAGGCACCCGAGCCGCCGGCGACGGACGACATCACGGCGCCTCCGGCACCGGCGGGGGAACGGCCACCGTCGTTCGATATCTTCAACCGCACCGGCGGCCTGGCCGATCATGGCACCGACGACCCGGGTGCGCGTTCCGGCCAGGCGGTGTGGGCGGCGTGGGCGGCGAGCCTGCTGATCCTCGCCGGACTCGGCTGGGCCGGGCTGACCTATCGCGCGCAGGTGATGCACGTCTGGCCGCCGACCGAACGCCTGTACGCCCTGTTCGGCCTCGCCGGCGACTCTCGCTCCCCATAATCTCCGCCAGACCCGCTCAGAACTGGCGCAGCAATCGCTCGATGTAGTCCAGCTCCTCGACCGGACGGGCCCGTTCGGCCGCGCGCCGGCGCAGCTCCTCCTCGATGCTGCGGCTGCGGACCTGCTCCATCTCGTCCGGCACCTTGACGTCGCTGCTTTCGGCATCGCCGGACGTGCCTTCCTCGACGCGCCGGCCGAGCGGATCCAGGTGCGCACGCTCACGCCCCTCGAGACCCTGACCGCTCGCCGAGGAGCCGCCGTCGTCCTGCGATTGCGAGCCATTCTGTCCAAAGCCGGACTCGCTGTCCGATTGATCGCCCTCCTCCTGGCCCTGCTGCTGGCCGCCGTCCCGGCGCTGCATGGCCTGCGCCATTTCGCGTCCACCCTGTTGCAGCGCGGCGATGGCGCGCTGCTCGGCGGCCCGTGCCGCGGCGTCGCGCCCCTCACCCAGCGCCTGCGACGCCTGCTCCATGTCCTGATCGGCCTCGCCGAAGCTCTTCGGCACCTCGCCGGTGAGGTCGCCGAGCTGCTGAACCAGCTCGCCGAGGGCATGACGCAGCGCCTGCTCCGTGCGGGCGTCGGACTGGCGCGCGCTGTCGGCGGGCGACGGGCTTCGGCCGGGCTGCCCGCCTCCGGCCATGCCACCGTCCGGCGGCCTGGGCGCGGCCGGCATGCCGAGCTCCGCCGCGTCGGGTTCGCGGCGCTCCGGCTCCTGCGAATCCGGCTCGGCAGGCCGATCGCGCTTCTGGGCATGGTCGAGCAAGCCGGCCTCGCGCTGGACCAGATCCTGCAGCGCGCTGGTCTGCTGCCCGGCGCGTTGGCGCTGCTCCGCCGCTTGCCGCTGGCGCTCCGATTGCGGCTTGCGCAGCTGCGCCAGGCGCTGTTCGAGCGCCTTGAGCTGCTCGCGCGCGGATTGCGTCTTATTCTCCCGCGCCGCCTGTCGCAGCGCCTGCGCCATGCGCTCGAGCGCGCGCGCGTCCTGCTGCAGGGCCTTGGGGTCGGCCGCGTTGCGCCGCGCCTGCTCGGTGAGCGCCTGCAGATGCTGCGCCAGCGTGCGCTCCAGCTCGCCCAGCTTGCGGTCGAGCTCCGCCTGGTCACGCTCCTGGCCTTGGGTCGATTTCGGTGCCGCCTGAGCCTTGTCCGGCTCGGGAGGCGTGGGTGGGCGCGCCTTCTGCGCCGCGTCGAGGCCCTCCCGGGCGGCGCGCAGGGCGGCATCGAGCGCCTTGGCGGTGCGCGTCGCGGACCCTTCCTCGAAATGCAGCGCCAGTTGCCACAGGCGGGTCTGCGCCTCGCCGACCGCGGCATCGCTCAGGTCGCGCTGCAGCAGGGCGGCGACGGCGCGCAGGTTGAGGAAGGCGCCGATATCGGCGGCAAAGGGCCCACTCGGCGCGATCGCCTCCGGGCTGAACGAAAGCCGGTCCAGCTCCACCAGCACCGGAGGACGGTCATCGGGCTGCAGCGCCAGCATCTGGCGTACGTGCACCAGCGCCTGCGCCATCCGGTTGTGGAACGTGCGCGCCGGCAGGATGATGCGCGCGGGTTCGCTCTTGCCCGCGAGCCCAGCGCCGTTCTGCGCCGACAAGCGCGCGGTGACGGCGAGCCCGGCCCATGGGTGCGCGGTCAGGTCCTGCGTCGCCACGCCGTGCGCGGCTTTCGGCTCCAGCCCGGGCAGCGGGATGGAAAGCCGCAGCGGCGGTGCGTCCGGCCGCTCGGCGAGGCGCATTTCGGTGGCCAGCGCGGTGACCCCATAGACATCGCTGACCTGCCAGGGCAGACGCAGGGCGTTGCCACGCGCCGCCTTGCCCGGCGTCCCGTTCCAGGACGCCACCGGCGGACGCGGGGCCAGCACCGTGAGGTCCCAGGCGGCGATCTGCCAGCCGTGGCGGCGCACCAGCAATCGTCCGCCGCTGACGAGATCGCGCTCGGCGATGAAGCTCGCGGCATCCAGGGCGCGGAAGGCGGCGGTCTCGTGGTCGAGCGCCAGGACCGGCACCCCCGAGCCCGCAAGCCCGGAGCCGCCGCTGACGCTGACGGCGAGATGCGAGCCGGCGGGCACCGTCACCGCCGTCTGCTCGGACGTGAGCAGCATCGGCGGCAGATGGGTGTAGGCCGGCGGCGTGATCCAGGCCTGGACCAGCGGCGGCGGTGCCGCGGGACCGGGCGGGAAGTGCGGCCACAGCGCAGCGGCGACGCGGCGCGGCGCCTCGCCGCCGGCAACGACCAGCGCCGCGGCGAGGCCGACGACCAGCGCCCCACGCAGCCCGCGCCGGTCCTGTGCGGCGAGGCCGGGATGCGGCGCACCGACCCGCAGGCGACCGAGCTCGGCGATGACACGCGTCAGATGCGCCTGCCACAGCGCCTCCCCCCCTGGCAGCGCCGGCCGGTCGGCGAGTACGGCGAGCGGTCGGTGGGCGAGGCCGGAGGTCCGCTCGAGGCGACGGTCCACTTCCTCCGGACTGGGCAGACGCAGCCGCCAGGCCGCCCGCGCCAGGGCCACGACGATGGCGAGCGTGAAGCCCGCCAGCGACACCGCATGCCACACCGCTGGCAGACGCTGCGGCACCCCGAGCAGGGCGAGGCAGAGATAGAGCCCGGCGGCGCCGAGCGCCGGCCAGAGCAACACCCAGAGCCGCTCGAAGATCAGCACCGCCCGCGTCATCGCCCGCCGGCGCCTCAGACCGGGGGGCATCGGCAGGGACACCGGGGGCGGCACGGCCTCCGTCATTCGCGGCCAGTCCGACCGGCGAGGAACGGCGGCACGATCTCGTCGCGCCACAGCGCCGTGAGCGGCGGACGCGGTCGGATCACGTGCCAGCGCGACCCCTCGACCATCACCTGCGCCGCCGGCGGACGGGCGTTGTAGGTGGAGCTCATCACCGCACCATACGCCCCCGCATCGAGGATCGCCACCCGCGCGCCCGGCGCCAACGCCGGCAGGGCGCGGGCACGGGCGAAGACATCGGCGCTCTCGCAGACCGGCCCGACGACCTCGGCGGGCGAAAGCGGCGCAACCGCATCGGCGGCGGCGAGCGGCACGATGCCGTGCCAGGCGTCGTAGAGGGCGGGGCGAAGCAGGTCGTTCATGCCCGCGTCCAGCACCACGAAGCGGCGCGGTGCGGCCTGTTTCACCAGCACCACGGAGGCGAGCAGTACCCCCGCGGGCGCGACCAGCCAGCGCCCCGGCTCGACGATCAGGCGCACGCCCAGCCCGCCCAGCGTCGCGCGCAGAACGCCGGCCAGGGCGTCCGGCGGCGGCGCGATCTCGTCGCGATAGGTGATGCCGAGCCCGCCGCCGCAATCCACCCGCTCGACCGGCAGGCCGGCGCCGCGCAGCGCGCGGACCAGCTCGGCGATGCGGCCATATGCGGCGCGGAACGGCGCCATGGCGGTGATCTGACTGCCGATATGCACCGCGACCCCGACCGGCTCGATCGCGGGCAGACGCGCGGCGCGGGCATAGAGCGCGGCCGCCGCGGCGTATGGGATGCCGAACTTGTTCTCGGCCAGGCCGGTGGTGATCTTGGGATGCGTGCCGGCATCGACGTCCGGGTTGACCCGCAGCGCCACCCGCGCCCGCCAGCCGCCGGCGGCGGCCAGCGCCGAGATCATGTCCAGCTCCTCGGCGCTTTCGACATTGATCTGGCCGATGCCGCGGGCGAGCGCGTCGGCGAGTTCGGCTTGCGTCTTGCCGACGCCGGAATAGACGATGCGCGCGGGGGAAATGCCGCCTTCCACGGCGCGGGCAAGCTCCCCGAGGCTGACCACGTCGGCGCCGCCGCCCTCGCGCGCGATGAGAGCGAGCACGGCGAGATGGTCGTTGGCCTTCACTGCGTAGTGGATGTGCGCATCCAGCCCGGCCCGGTTCAGCGCGTCGGCCAGCGCCGCGTAGCGGCGGCGGATGGTGGCGGCGGAATAGACGAAGCAGGGGGTTCCCACGGCATCGGCGATCGCGGCGAGCGGCACTGCGTCCATCACCAGCCCGTCATGCGCGTGCAGCGCCAGATGCGGGCGGGCGGCGATGAGGTCGGCGAAGCTGGGGTCCCCGGCGTCGGCGGGGAGCGGTGCGAAGGCGGCCATCACGTGAAGGTAGGCGCGCGCATCGGATCTGCCTATTCCCACCCCGATTTTTGAGCCGGATTACTGTGACGGGTAGGCCTTCGGGTAGGTGATCTTGTCGGCCGGCCCGGGCGGCTGGGGGCTGCCGATCTTGCCGCAGGCGGCGAGCGCCAGCACCGCGAGCGCCACGGCGGCGACCAGACGCGTCATGCCAGTCTCGCCAGCCAGCGCGCCGCCTGGGCCGCGACATTCGCCGGGGCGGTACCGCCGAAGCTCGTACGCGAGGCGATCGAGGCCGCGACCGAGAGCACGGAATAGACCGCCTCGGTGAGCCGCGGCTCCTCGGCCTGCATCTCGGCCAGGCTCAGCGCCGCGAGATCGACCCCCTTCGCCTCCGCCCGCGCCACCAGCCGGCCGGTGACGTGGTGCGCGGTGCGGAACGGCAGTTTCAGCTCGCGCACCAGGAAATCAGCCAGGTCCGTCGCGGTGGCGAAGCCGGCGCCGGCGAACGCCGCCAGGCGCGCGGCATCGGGACGGAGATCGCGCACCATCCCCGCCATGGCGGCGAGCGCGAGCGACCAGGCATCGGCGGCGTCGAACACCGGCTCCTTGTCCTCCTGCATGTCCTTGGCATAGGCCAGCGGCAGGCCCTTCATCACCGTGAGCAGCCCGACCAGAGCCCCGGCCATGCGTCCGGTCTTGGCCCGCACCAGCTCGGCCGCGTCCGGATTGCGCTTCTGCGGCATGATCGAGGAGCCGGTGGTGAAGGCATCCGACAGCGTGACGAAGCGGTAGGGCGCGCTGCACCAGATCACGATCTCCTCGGCGAGGCGCGAGAGATGCATCGCCGAGATGGCGCCGGCGGCGAGGAATTCGAGGGCGAAGTCCCGGTCCGAGACCGCGTCGATCGAATTGGCCATCGGCCGGGCGAAGCCGAGGGCGGCGGCGGTGGCCTCGCGGTCGATCGGGAAGGAGGTGCCGGCCAGCGCGGCGGCGCCGAGCGGGCATTCGTTGAGCCGGGTCCGCGCATCGGCGAGGCGGCCGCGGTCGCGCGACAGCATCTCGACATAGGCCAGCAGATGGTGGCCGAAGGTCACCGGCTGAGCGGTCTGCAGGTGGGTGAAGCCGGGCATCGGGTCGGCGGCGTGCTCGGCGGCGCGGGCGGCGAGCGCGCGCATCAGCCCGCCGAGCTGGGCATCGAGCCCATCGATCGCCTCGCGCACCCAGAGGCGGAAATCCGTCGCCACCTGGTCGTTGCGGCTGCGCGCGGTATGCAGGCGCTTGCCGGCCTCGCCGATGCGCTCGGCCAGCCGCGCCTCGACGTTCATGTGGATGTCCTCGAGCGCCTCGCTGAAGACGAAGGTCCCGGACTCGATTTCGGCTGCGATCGCGCCGAGCCCGTCGGCGATGGCGGCGGCATCCTCGGCGCCGATGATGCCACGCGCGGCCAGCATCGCGGCGTGCGCGCGCGAGGCAGTGATGTCCTGGCGCCAGAGCCTTCGGTCGAAGCCGATGGAGGCATTGATGCGCTGCATCACCGCCGCCGGACCGGCGGCAAAGCGCCCGCCCCATTGCAGGTTGGCGGCCGGTTCGGGCTGGGTCTCGGCGGGGGTTGGATCGGTCACGTGTGAAGTTCCGGCCATGAGCGGGCGCCGGCGTGCGCCCCGGACGCGGCGCACGCTAGCGGCGCCGCGTCCGGCGCGCAAACCATGCCGGACCGCGCCAACGGGACGAACGAAAGCCGGGGCGGGCGAAACCCGTCCTCGGACGAAAGAATGCTGTCGCGCGCCAGCTCCGGCTTCGTGTAGGATTCCCGTCAATCAGAATGAGCGTCCCACGGAGGGTCGTTTCTCCCCCCGCGGGCCGCCGGACATACAGGGGGGACGAGCCATGAGACAGGGCGGCTCCGCGCGGGGATTATCGCGTCGCGGCTTGGTCGGTGCCGGCGCCGCGGTCGGTGCGCTGCAAGTCACCGCGCCCTATCTGCTCAGCGCGCGCGGCGAGCAGCCAGTGCGCATCGGCATGATCGATCCGCTGACCGGCGTCTACGCCACCCTCGCGGTCAGCGAGGTCGAGGGCGCCAAACTCGCGGTGGCGGAAATCAACAAAGCGGGCGGTGTGCTCGGCCGCGAGCTGCAATTGCTGGTCGAGGATTCCGCCAACGATGTCGGTACCGGCGTGCAGAAGGCACGCAAGCTCATCGACCGCGACCGGGTGGATGTCATTTTCGCCGACGTGAATTCCGCCATCGCCTACGCCATCTCGCAGGTGACGAACGAGAAGAAGGTCTTCCACATCGTCTGCGGCGGCCATACCGACCCGATCACCGGCAAGGACTGCAAGTGGAACGTGTTCCGCGTCTGCAACACGACAACCATGGACGCGGCCGCCATCACCGACACGCTGGTGCAGACCTACGGCAAGAAATGGTTCTTCATCACGCCGGACTACGCCTATGGCCATTCGGTGCAGGCCGCCTTCGTCAAGCGGCTGACCGCGCACGGCGGCACCTATACCGGCGATCTGCTGCCGCTGGGCACGGCGGACTATTCCGCCTCCCTCATCAAGGCCAAGGCCTATGGGCCGCAGGTGCTGATCAACACCATGGGCGGACTGGACCAGGTCAACAGCCTGAAGCAGTTCGTCCAGTTCGGCCTGCAGAAGAACATGGCGGTCGGCGGCTCGCTCTACGAGTTGCAGATCATCCAGGCGGTGCCGAAGGAGGCGCAGATCGGCTGGTGGACCATGGAATGGTGGTGGAACCAGCCCAATGTTCCGGAGGTGGCACGCTTCGTCGCTGCCATCCGCGCCGCCACCGGCAAGCCCGCTGCGGCCCGACACTGGTTCGGCTATCTCTCGGTGCACGCGGTGAAGCTGGCTGCTGAGCGGGCGAAGTCCCTCGCCGGGCCAGCGATGGCGCGCGCGCTCGAGGATCTGCGCCTGCCGCCCGAGGTCGCGTTACAGCCGGGCGAGATCTATTTCCGCGCCGGCGACCACCAGCTGATGAGCAACGTCTTCGTTGGCGAGGCGCACCCGCCGGAGGGCGATCCGGCCAATGTCTTCACCGTGCATGAGATGGTGCCGGGCCCGACGGCCGCCGGCACCGTTGCCGATACCGGTTGCCACATGGCCTATCCGGCGTGATCGCGCCGCACGCGGCAGCCGAACGAGCGGTGCGATGACCCAGCTGGTTCTGTTCAACGTCACCAACGGCCTCATCGTCGGCGCCTTCTACGTGCTGATGGCGCTGGGGCTCTCGCTGATTCTGAACCTCAGCAACGTGATCAATTTCGCCCACGCGAACTTCCTCACGCTGGGCGGCTATTTCGCCTATATGCTCATCCCCTTCATCGGCTTCTGGGCGGCGCTGCTGGTGGCGCCGCTGCTCACCGCCATCGTCGGCATCATCGTCGAGCGGCTCATGATCCGCCGCGTCTATGGCCGGGATCCGGTCTACAGCCTGTTGCTGACCTTCGGGCTCGCGTTCATCTTGCAGGATATGTGTCGCTATGTCTGGGGCACGCAGGGCCTGCCGCTGGCGGTGCCGACGAGCATCGCGCAGCCACTCAGCGCCGATCTGTTCTTCATCACCGGATATCGCGTCTTCATGGTGGTGATCGTTCTCGTCGCGGTGAGCGCGCTGTTCGCCTTCCTGCGCTATTCGCGGGCCGGCATCCGCATCCGGGCGGGCATCCTCGATCTCGAGACGGTCGCTGCCCTCGGCGTCAATGTCCAACTGCTGCGCTCGCTGAACTTCGCGGTCGGCATCTTCCTCGCCGGCCTTGCCGGCGTGCTCGCCGCAGGGCAGATCGGCCTCAACCCGAACATGGGCGACAGTCTGCTGATGCCGAGTTTCATCGCCATCATCGTCGGCGGCGTCGGCAGCCTTGCCGGTACGCTGTTCGGTGGTCTGCTCATCGGGGTCGCTGCCGCCGTGACGACGGTGTTCTATCCGACCGCGGCCGACGCGGTGATCTACGTGATCATGGCGCTGGTGCTGCTGGCACGGCCGCGCGGGCTGTTCGGCGAGGAAGGGATGATGTCGTGAGCGAGGCGACGGCGCTGGGCGCCGCCACGACGCCGGTCCTCTCGCGCCAGCGGCTGGGGCTGGCGGCGCTCTGGCTGGTGCTGATCCTGGTGCCGTTCTGGGTGCCCTTCGTCGGCGGCTACACCCAGCTCGCCGGGCGGGCGCTGGTGCTCGGACTTGCCGCCATGGCGCTGAATTTCCTGCTCGGCTTCACCGGCGTGATGAGTTTCGGCCACGCCGCCTGGTTCGGGCTCGGCGCCTACGGTACCGGCTTGATGCTGCGCTACGTCACCTCCAGCACGCTGCTGGCGACGGCGGCGGGCGTGCTCCTCGGCGGCGTTCTCGGCACGCTGCTCGGCCGCCTGCTCGTGCGCCGGCGCGGTGTCTATTTCGCCATGATCACCATCGCCTTCGGCCAGATATTCTTCTACATCGCCTATCGCTGGAACAACCTCACCGGCGGCGATGACGGGCT
>JAJZFF010000079.1 GCA_021805485.1 Pseudomonadota bacterium | reverse complement strand
CGGAAACCGGCAGGCCCGATCAGTCGCCTGAGGCATTCGGGCGCTTCCTGCCGCGGGTGAAGCAGCGGACCAACGCCGTCATCAACCTGACCACGGGCGGCGCGCCCTACATGACGGTCGAGGAACGGGTGCAGCCGGCCGCGACGTTCCGGCCGGAGGTTGCCTCGCTGAACATGGGGTCGATGAATTTCGGCCTGTTCCCGATGCTCGACCGGTTCAAGGACTTCAAGCATCCGTGGGAGCGGGAGGCGCTCGAGACTTCGCGCGACCTGGTTTTCCGCAATACGTTCCGCGATATCGAATTCGTGCTCCGCACGCTCGGCGAGGCCGGCACGCGCTTCGAATTCGAGTGCTACGATACGGCGCATCTCTACAATCTCGCGCATTTCCTCGGGCGCGGCCTGGTGAAGCCGCCGCTGTTCATCCAGACGGTGTTCGGCATTCTCGGCGGTATCGGCCCGCATCCTGAGGACGTGATGCACATGAAGCGGACGGCCGACCGGCTGTTCGGCGACCAGTATCGCTGGTCGGTCCTGGGGGCGGGACGCAATCAGATGCCGATCGCCGCGCAGGCCGCGGCGATGGGCGCCAATGTCCGCGTCGGGCTGGAGGACTCGCTCTGGATCGGCCCCGGCCAGCTCGCGGAATCCAACGCCCAGCAGGTGCGCAAGGTCCGGCAGATCCTCGAGGGACTCGGCCTCGAGATCGCGACGCCGGACGAAGCGCGGCAGATCCTGTCCCTCAAGGGCGCCGACCGGGTCGCGTTCTGAGCGACGGGCCTGGCTGCGACATAATCGGCTGAATTGGAGAGTGGAATGAAGATTGCGGTTGTGGGTGCCGGCCTCGTCGGCTCGGCCTGGGCCATCGTGTTCGCCCGCGCGGGACATGACGTTGCCGTGTACGATGCGGTCGAGGGCGGCGCGGACCGCGCCATCGGCCTGATCGGCGACCGGCTGAAAACCCTCGAAGAGGTCGGCCTGATCGAGGATGCTGCGGCGGCCGGCCAGCGCGTCCGCGTGGCGGCGTCGCTCGCCGATGCCGTCGCCGATGCCGCCTACATCCAGGAGAGCGTCTTCGAAACGGTCGAGCAGAAACGCCAGATCTTCGCGGCGCTGGACGCGGTGGTGGGCCCCGAAACGCTGATCGGCAGCTCATCGTCCGGCATTCCGGCGTCCGCCTTCACCGATCATGTCGGCTGCCGCGAGCGATGCCTGATCGCCCATCCGGTCAACCCGCCCTATCTCATTCCGGTCGTCGAACTTGTTCCCGCGCCGTGGACGGCGGCGGCAACGGTGCAGCGCGTGCGCGCGCTGATGGAAAGCGTGGGCCAGGAACCCGTCGAACTGACGCGGGAAATCGAGGGCTTCGCGCTCAACCGCCTGCAGGGGCTTCTCCTCGCCGAGGCCTGGAAGCTCGTGGCGGACGGGATCATGTCGGTCGAGGACGTCGATCGCACCGTCTCCGCCGGGCTCGGCCTGCGCTGGAGCTTCATGGGTCCGTTCGAGACGATCGACCTGAACGCGCCCGGCGGCGTCGCCGACTACGCGCGGCGCTTCCGGACGATGTACGAAACCATCGCGGGCTCGCGCGGCGTCGATCTCGGCTGGGACGACGCGCTGATCGCCGAGGTCGAGCGCCAGCGGCGGGTCGCGCTCCCGGCCGACCAGCTTGCCGAGCGTTCGGCCTGGCGCGACCGCCGGCTGATGGCCCTCATGGCTCACAAGCGCAGTTCGCAAGATCCGGCGGCCGGCTGATTTCCCGATCGGCCCGATCCGGAATAATTGTACCGCCGGTCCGCGACCGGGATGCAAACATCGCTTTGGTCACCCGGTTCGTGGTGTTAAGGTCGAGATCCGACAAGAAACAGAAATCCGGCGTTCGCCCTGGCCGATGATCGCCCGCAGCAATGAGGGCGGCGCCGATGGGGAAAGGAAACGATCATGACCCGGCGGACTGGAAACCCTCTCGGCTTCGCCCTGGCTCTGGCTTCGACCGCTACCCTCGTCACCGGCCTCGCCATCCCTCGCGCCATGGCGAAATCAACCGCCCATGACGGCATCGCCCTCAGCAATTCCTACGCCGGCAACAGCTGGCGCCAGCAGATGCTCAAGATGTGGAAGGAAGCCAGCCACCAGGCCATCTCCGGCGGCATCGTCGCGAAAACCAAGATCGTCAACGCCGACAATTCCGCCTCCCAGCAGGAATCCCAGATCGAGGATCTGATCCTCGAGGGCTGGAAGGCCATCGTCATCGACGCCGCCTCGCCCACGGCGCTCAACGGCGTCATCGCCAAGGCCTGCCACGCCGGCATCGTCGTCGTCGCCTTCGACAGTCTCGTCACCGCCCCCTGCGCCTACAAGGTCGCCTACAACTACGTTCACATGGGGCAGATCGAAGCCCGCTTCGTCGCGAAATCCCTGCACGGGCAGGGCAACGTTCTCGAAGTCCGCGGCATCGCCGGAACCTCCGTCGATACCGACATCCACAAGGGAATCGCCGAGACGTTCGGGAAATATCCGAAGATGAAGATCGTCGGCTCCGTTCATGGCGACTGGACGCAGAGCATCGCGCAGAAGGCCGTCGCCGGCGTGCTGCCCTCGCTGCCGCATATCGAGGCCGTCGTCACCCAGGGCGGCGATGGCTACGGCACCTACGAAGCCTTCATGGCCGCCGGGCGGGGCACGCCGCTGATCATTTTCGGCAACCGCCAGGTCGAGCTCTCGCTCTGGGCGAAGCTGGACAGGAAGCCGGGCGGATACCACACCATCTCGCTCTCCTCGGCGCCCGGCGTGTCGTCCATCGCCTTCTGGGTCGCCCGGCAGATCCTCGCCGGCGCGAAAGTGCCGAAAGTGGTGAACGTCCCGCTGCTGCAGATCCACGCCAACCAGTTGCAGAGCTGGCTCAAGGTGCTGCCGCAGGGCGCTGTCGCGACACCGCTCTACAGCCAGACATGGACGGAACACCTGATCGCGGCGAACCTCCATCACACGGCGCCGCCGGCCTCTCCCGGCCCGGAGACGCTGCACTGACCGCAGCCGCCGCTCCCCTGATCCGGCTCGCGGCGATCGCCCGCGACTTCGGCAGCGTGCGGGCCCTGCAAGGGGTGGATCTGGACATCGATGCCGGGCGGATGCTCGGCATCGTCGGCCATAACGGCGCGGGAAAATCCACGCTGATGCAGATCATCGCCGGCACCCTCCCGCCGTCCTCGGGCACGATCGCGGTGGCCGGCACGCCCATCCCCGCCTACGGCGTCCGCGCCGCCCACGCGCTCGGCATCCGCTGCGTCTTCCAGGAACTCTCGCTCTGCCCCAACCTCGCCGTCTTCGAGAATGTCGGGATCATGCATCGAAGCCTGCGCGGCGCCTTCTGGCGCGGGCGCGCCCGGCACCTCATCCGCGCCTCGCTCGACGCGATCTTTCCCGGCCACGGAATCGACCCCGACCGCCAGGTCAGTTCGCTGTCGATCGGCGAGCGCCAGATGGTGGAAATCGCCCGCGCCTTCAGCGAGACCGACGAAAAGGTCCGCCTCGTCATCCTCGACGAAGCGACCGCCTCGCTCGCCGGCCACGCCGCAACCCAGCTGCTCGACTACACGCGCGCCGCCCGCGCCCGCGGCATCGCCTGCGTCTTCATCTCCCACCGCCTCGCCGAAATCCTGGCCTATGCCGACGATGTCGTCGTGCTGCGCGATGGCGGCATCGTCGGCACCGCGCCCGCGTCAGAACTCGATGACGACCGGCTGGTCGCGATGATGGGCGAGGTGCGCGCGCCCGCCGGGCGCGACGCCGGCGGCGCGCGCAACGCCGGCGTGCCGCGCGTCGAGGCCGCGGGGCAGGACGGCGAGTCGCTGCCGCTGCGCCTCGCCGCCGGCGAAATCGTCGGCCTTGCCGGCCTCGCCGGTCATGGCCAGCGCGCGTTCCTGCACCGGGTTTTCGCCGCCGCCCGCCACCGCGAGCGCGGCCTCGCCGTCAACGGCAGCATCGCCCATGTCAGCGGCGACCGCGCCAGCGAGGGGATCTTTCCGCTCTGGTCGGTGATGCGCAACATCTCCGCCGGCGCGCTCGGCCGGCTCTCCCGCTTCGGCCTGGTCGATCCCGCCGCCGAACGCGCCCTCGCCGAGGACTGGGCGAAGAGCCTGGCGATCCGCACGCCCTCCGTCGCCCATCCCGCGACCCGCCTGTCCGGCGGCAACCAGCAGAAGGTGCTGGTCGCCCGCGCCCTTGCCTCCGGCGCCGACATCCTCCTGCTCGACGATCCGACGCGTGGCGTCGATGTCGGCACCAAGCGCGAACTCTACGCGCGGATGCGCGCTCACGCGGCCAGCGGCCATGCCATCCTCTGGTACACCACCGAGAACGCCGAGCTCGCCGAATGCGACCGGGTCTATGTCTTCAGCCGCGGCCGGATCACCGACGCGATCGACCGCGACGCCTATTCGGAAGACCGGGTGATCCGTGCCTCCTTCGTCTCCGCACCGTCCGGGAGCGGCGCCGCCCGTGCCGGCTGAACCGACCGCGATGCCCGCCGGCCGACCCGCCCTCGCCGCCGCCCTGCCGCGTTTCAAGATCGCCCTGCCCATCGCCGCCCTGTGCGCGATGTTCGGCATCATCTTCTGGATGAAGCCGAACATCCTCAGCTATTTCGGCCTCGGCCTGCTGCTCGATCTCGCGATGCCCGCGGTCTTCGCCAGCATGGCGCAGATGTGCGTCATCGCCATCAATGACATCGATCTCGGCATCGGCCCGTTCATCTCGCTCACCTCCTGCATCTCGGCGACGCTGCTGGTCCGCGCCCCCGCCGCCGGCCTCCTCGCCCTCGCCGCCGCGATCGGCGCCTACGCGCTGATGGGCGGGCTGATCCATATCCGCCGGCTGCCCTCGATCGTGGTGACCCTGGGCGCCTCGTTCATCTGGCTCGGCTGCGCCCTGCTGCTGCTGCCCTCGCCCGGCGGCGGCGCGCCGCCCCTCATCGCGGGCTTCGTCAACCTCTCGCCGCCGCTGGTGCCGCTGCCGATCCTCGTGCTCGCCGGCGCCGCGCTCCTCGGCCATGTCCTGCTGATGCGCACCTCGCGCGGCGCCGTCCTGCGCGGCATCGGCGGCAATGCGAAGGCGGTCGAGCAGGCCGGCTGGTCGCTCGCCCGCGGGCGGATGCTGCTCTACGGCATCGCCGGCACCTGCGGCGTGATCGCCGGCCTGCTGCTGGATGGCATCAACACCTCCGGCGACGCGACGGTGGGCGCGCAATACACGCTGACCTCGATCGCGGCGGTGATCGTGGGCGGCGGCGAGTTCGTGGGCGGCGACGTCTCGCCGGTCGGCACCGTCACCGGCACGCTGATCATGCTGCTCACCGGCTCGGTGCTCTCCTTCGTGAACATCTCGACGAGCTGGCAGCTCAGCGTGGAGGGCGGCATCCTGATCGTGGTGCTCGGCCTGCGCGCCCTGGCGCGCACGGCATAGGAGCGGCGGATGGGACAACGCCTCGCGAACGCCCCGCGCTGGATCTGGTCCTATCTCGCGGCGGCGCTCGTCTATCTGGCGATCGTGGTCATCGCCGCCGGCGCGGGCAGTTTCCAGACCTTCTCGATCGCGCTGCAATTCGCCACGTTCTTCGTCATCGCCGGACTGGGCCAGATGCTGGTGATCACCGCCGGCCCGGGCAATATCGACCTGTCGATCCCCGGCGTGATGACGCTCGCCGGCTATCTCGCGACCGGCGCGATGCACGGCGGCAACGCCGGGCTGCTCCCCGGCCTCGCCCTTGGCCTGCTCGTCGGCGTCGGCGCCGGCCTCTTCAATCTGGCGCTGATCCGCCTGCTGCGGATCCCGCCGATGGTCGGCACGCTCGCCTCCGGGTTCATCTACCAGTCCGCCGCCATCGCCTATTCCAGCCACGCGGTGACGCAGCCCTCGCCGCTGCTCGCGGCGTTCACCTCCGGCCGGGTGCTGGGCGTCTCCGCGATGACGGTGCTGTTCATCCTGCTCACCGCGGCATTTGCGATCGGGCTCCAGCGCACGCGGGCGGGCCGGGCGGTTCTCGCTCTCGGGCAGAACCGCCGGGCGGCCCTGCTCGCCGGCTTCCGTGTCGGCGGCGCGCTCTCGCTGGTCTATCTCGCCTCCGGCCTGCTCGCCGCCATCGCCGGCATCCTGCTCGCCGCCTATTCCGGCGGCGCCTCGCTCGACATGGCGCGCGAATATCTCCTGATGTCGATCGCCGTGGTCGTGATCGGCGGCACCTCGATCGCCGGCGGCGATCCGGCGCCGCCCGGTCTCTGGGGCTCGGCCATGCTGCTCGGCCTGCTCGTCACGATGCTCAACCTGCTGCACATGCCCGAAAGCGTCCGCCTGATCGCGACGGGCGGCGTCATCATCGGCGTCCTCGCCGTCGCGACGCCGCAGGGAACTTGACCCGCCGCTCCCGCGGGCACGGCATCTCATGTCGAACCTGTGGATGCGGCGGCGATCAGCGCATCAATTACCGAAAACGCATCGAGTCCAGCCGGCGCTACCGCCGCCCCGCCCTCGATCCAGATCCGGTCGGGCCAGCGCGCGAGCCGCGCCGCATCTTCCACCCCCGCCAGATCCGCCGCGACCGGGAATTGCGGCACCGCCAGCGCCAGCGTGCCGAGCCGGTCGCCAAACGCATCCATCGCGATATCGGCATATTCGACGCAGTCCCGCCGCGCGCCGTGCAGGACGATCAGCGCCTGCCGCGCGGCAGCTCCCTCAGCGCCGCGGAACACCGCCGGTATGCTGAAACCGCCCGCGCCGGGCGAGAACCGCTCCGGTGCGAGCACCGCCCGCTTCGCCGCGATGCCGAGACGTTCCTCCATGCTTTCGTGATACCGCACCGCCCCGCCCGGCCAATCAGCGATTCCGGCTAAATCGATAAGGTACTCTTATCGACGAGCCGGCGGGCGAGGCGAAGCGTGGCGCGCAGGGCGGGCGCGGTATCGCTGCGGCGGTAGATGAGGATGAGGTCGGTAACGATGCGCTCGCGCAGAGGCCGGTAGGCAACGCCCGGCACCACGAAACGCGCCATCGTTTCCGGCACCATGGCGACGCCGATACCGGTGCCGACAAGGCAGAGCATGGTGGCGATTTGCGGCACGGTCTGCACCGCGACGGGAGCGAAACCGGCGGCGGCGCAGGCTTCGGCGGTGAGGCGGCGGAGGCCGCCGCTGGGCTGTTCGATATACTGGATGAAGGGGTGTTCGGCGAAGGCGGCGAGCGGCAGCGGCTCGGCATCCCGGCGGATGCCGGTTTCGGCGACGGCGATCATCATGCGTTCGCGCGCGAGGGTGAGGGTCGCGAGGGCGGGGTCGAGGGTTGGCAGGGGCGAGCGGACGATGCCGAAATCGAGGCGGGTCGCGGCGAGGTGCTGGACCTGGATCGTGCCGGAGACCTGGTCGATGCGGAGCGCGATTTCGGGCCTGGCGGAATCAATCGCGCGGATGAGGGCGGCGAAGAGAGGGTGGAAGGCCGCGGAACCGACATAGCCGGCGGCGATGCCGCGGCGCTGGCGGCGGGCGATGGCGGCTCCGGCGCGTTCGGTGCGGTCGGCCTGGGTCACGATCGCCCGCGCGTCGGGCAGGAGGCCGAGGGCCGCGGCACTGGGCCGGACGTTGCGACCGGCGCGATCGAAGAGCGACAGGCCGAGCGCGGTCTCGATCGTGCGGATGAGCTGGCTGAGCGCCGGCTGGCTGATCCCCAGGCGTTCGGCGGCATGGCCGAAATGGCCCGCATCCGCCGCGGCGACAAAGGCGCGCCAGTGGCGCAGTTCGACCTGCATCGGCGTTTCCATCCCCGCGTGAAGACGACCCGGGCAGGTTATTCACCGGGGCGGGTGCTGGCAAACCGGGCGTGGGGCGCACGGTCAGGCAGATGCCGCTCGATAGCCGTGCAGGCCGGCGGCGCGCGACGTTTTCCCGACATAGCCCAACTCGCGGCGCGCGGCGGAATCGTCGATGCTGAACTCACGGCCGATCATCCGGATCAACGATCGCGAGATCGGGGGATCGCCGTCCTTCCGTCGCACCGCCCAGATGGCGTCAGCCAGGCGGCCCGCCGCCGCCGCAAGCCAGTAGGGCATCGACCGCAGCCCATCGACGGAAAGCCCCTGCAGGCTGGCGAGGGCGGCGACGAACGCGCGGAAGGTCTGCCTGTCCTGATCGGCGATGAAGAAAGCGCGGCCGCCATCGCCACGGTCGAGCGCGCAGTCGACCGCCTCGACGACGTTGTCCACATGGCAGGTCGCGAAAGGATAGTCGCCACGGTCGACAAACGCGAACCGCCCGGACGTTATGGCATCGGGAAGCCCGCGACTGAACGGATCACCGGGCCCCCAGATCGCCGGCGGTCGCAGCGCGATCGTGCGAAACCCCGGCTTGTCGGCCGCCAGCACCAGGGTTTCGGCGCGCGCCTTGCTCGCGAGATAGGCGGAGAAATGGTTCGGAAAGACGGGCCGGTTCTCAGTGGCGTTGCGGACCGGCGCGCCGCCGTTGTCCATGACGATCCCCGCCGCGCTGATGAAGATGAACCGCCGCGCGCCGGCCGCCTCGGCCGCCCGCAGAAGCGCGGCGGTGCCGTCGACATTGGTGCGGAAAAACGGCGCGCGCGGCCCTGAAAAGCGGAACCGGGCGGCCGCGTGCACAACCGCGTCGATCGCCGGCAAGGCCAACCGCGCGCCACTTTCGAGATCGGCGTCGACCGGCGTCGCGCCGATGGCGTTCACTTTGGCGCGAGACGATGCGGAGCGGGCAAGGGCGAAAATCTCGTGGCCATCTTGCACGAGTTTCGGGACCAGGCGGCCGCCCAGCAGGCCGGTGCCCCCCGTGACGAGTATCTTCATCGTGACCGACCTTTCCGTCCGGGTTTCAGAATGGACCGCAAGGCACCGTCGCGGATCTGCTCGAGGATCGTGGCATCGGGAGGCGGCACCCGACGCAACCTGGCGGTGACATGCAGCAGGGACGCGGCGCTCGCCGACGCCCACATGAGATCGGCGGCCATCTCGACCGTCGGCGCGAGCCGTCCCTCGGCGGCGATGGCGGCAATACGCGCGATGAGGAGCGCAAAAGCCTCCTCAGCCGCCGGTATCTTCGCTCCGTCGAGAACCCGGCTCATCATCGCCGCGTAGAGCCTCGGGCGAGACGCCGCGAAGCGCACGTAATCGTCCCACCCCTCGCGCAGCGCCTCGACCGGATCGGCGGATTGGGTCGCTTCCTTCTTGCCTTCGAGAAACCGCGCGAATGCCTCCCCGATCGCCGCACTCAGCAGCCCGTCGGCGCTGCCATAGTGATGATAGAGGGTGGGCGCGGTCACGTTCGCGATCGCGCAGATCCTGCGCGTCGAAAACTGCGCCTCGCCGTCCTCCTCCAGAACCTGCAGGGCCGCATTGAGCAGACTGTCTCGTGTATCCATGACCCTCATATAGCGTTGCTATACAAAGTTGCCCATAGCATCGCTATACGCCGGCCATCCCCTCGCCGAACTGGCTCCGGCTCGATGTGCCCCGGCGCTCGATGAGCGCGGCAATGACGCGACCCGAGACGGCCGGGCCGATCATTCGGGCTGCATGGATCGAGCGGCGGCGCATATTGCATTCAATTGTATACAATCTTGACTCGACCCGGTCCGCCCTCTACTCACCTTGGGCATGAGATCTGAAACGGTCCTTCCCGCGACGGTCGACACGCTGGTGATCGGCGGCGGCAACGCCGCCCTGTGCGCGGCGATCAGTGCCCGGCGCGAGGGCGCCTCGGTGCTGGTGCTCGAGGCCGCCCCCGAATTCTATCGCGGGGGCAACACGCGGCACACGCGGAACATGCGCTGCGCGCACGACAGCGCC
>JAJZFF010000433.1 GCA_021805485.1 Pseudomonadota bacterium | reverse complement strand
CGTAATTCGATCGTCCCTTTTTGGGAGGCCTGAGACCGCCAGTTCCCTCTGGTGATCATGAGCGTCAGACAACCGGAGAGGAGAAAAAGTTGCATGGGCCAGCAAATGAATTCTGAGGAGCTCGTCGGGGTTCTACGAGACACGATCGTTGCTCTGGTGAGACGTGAGGGGGTCGACCTGTCGGCACGACAGCTCGGCGTATTCCTCACTTGTTATCTGAATGATGACGCTCACACCGTCCGCGGGCTTGCGAGCGAACTCAACGTGTCGAAGCCCGCCATCACCCGGGCCCTCGACCGTCTGTCCGATCTCGACCTCGCCCGCCGGAAGGTCGATCCGTCGGATCGCCGCAGCGTTCTGGTGCAGCGCACGACCAAAGGTTCGGCTTTTCTGCGGGAAATCCGTAGCGTCATGACCGAGGTGACAAGTGACGGACGCAGCCGTCCGGAGCAGACGAGCCGCCGTTCGGTCGCGGCAAACTGAGTGGAATACGGGAACGGAATGATTGCCAGAAGAGCTTTGCTGGGCATTGCCGCAACCTGCGTTGCGGCATCCTTTTCCCCTGCGTGGTCGGCCCCCCTTTCGTCCGGCCACACACAGCAGGTCCTGGGTAAAGTTCTCGATTACCTGAACAGCCTGAAGACCGTCACCGCCCGCTTCATGCAGGTTGGCCCCGATGGTTCCGTCCGAACCGGCACCGCCATCGTGCAGCGCCCTGGGAAAATGCGGTTCGAATATGACAAGCCGGACCCTCAACTGCTCGTCGCGGGCTTCGGGTTGCTTGTGTATCACGATCCGCAGCTGGACCAGACAACCAACATTCCGCTGTCGTCCACGCCTCTCGGCATCCTCCTCGCCAAGCACATAACCTTCGGCGGCGATGTCAAGCTCCTGCGCGTCTCGACGCCACCAGGGGAAATCCAGGTCACGCTGACGCGGGCGGGCAGGGAAGCGCAGGGCCACATCACCCTCGTCTTCTCGACCAATCCGATCGAGTTGCGGCAATGGCGGCTTACCGACGCTCAAGACCGCGTGACCCAGGTCAGCTTGTACGACCTGAAGCCGGCCGCACCGTTCCCCGACAAAACCTTCGAATTCGTTCCCGGCTACAACACGAACTGAACCCGTGGAAGCCCAGGCGGCAACCACGGCCGCAACTCTGGCAGTCCCCAGCGCGATGCTGACACGGCGTTCCGGATTTGCGAGAAAGTCGAGCATGATATCGCGGTCATCGAAACTGATCGGCATTTCCTGTTGCCGAAAGCTCTTCGGCGTTTTCGGAATGCTCAATCATGCGGCCTCGGACACATATGTCCGGGCCGTCGACCTGGTCATCGGTGGCGTCCCTGTTCTGATTCCGGCCAATGGCGACCGTTCGCATGTCGACACCCTGCTTGACCGGCTGGACGGGCTGATCCTGACCGGTAGCCGCAGCAATGTGGCGGCGGTGTTCTACGGCGGCCCACCGCAACCGCCGGACGACGCGCCCGAGGATCCGGAACGAGACCGCGTGACGTTGCCGCTTGTCCGTGGCGCGGTCGCACGGGGCCTGCCGGTTCTGGCCATCTGCCGCGGCCTCCAGGAACTGAATGTCGCACTCGGCGGCACGTTGCATCAGCGGTTGCAGGATCTGCCGGGGCGCATCGACCATTCGACGCCGATGCAGCCACACGCCCCAGTGCGAACCGGAAAGGCCCATCACGTCACGTTGCGCTCCGGCGGACGTCTCGCCCGGATCGTGGAAAGCAACCTTCTCTCCGTCAATTCCCTTCACAATCAGGGAATCGACCGGCTTGCTCCCGGCCTGCTGGTTGAGGCCCGCGCCACGGATGGAACCATTGAAGCGGTGACAGGGACCGGTCCGGGCTATCTGGTCGGTGTGCAATGGCATCCGGAATATGATTTCGAACATGATGCGGCATCTCGCCGCATTTTCGAGAGCTTCGGGGCCGCCGTGAACAAGGCGGTCTGATCAGTCACAACAAAGGCAGGAACAGAATATGTCCGAATTCGTGATCGCACCGCCGGCAATACCGGCTGTTCCCGTTGCGGGCGGTGGGCTCTTCCCGGTCCGACGCATCTTCTGTGTCGGCCGCAATTACGCGGCGCACACGCGGGAAATGGGGGGCGATCCGAATCGCGAGCCGCCGTTCTTCTTCACCAAACCCGCCGATGCGATTGCGCTGGGCGACAGCGTCCCCTTCCCTTCGGCAACGCAGAACCTTCATCACGAGATGGAACTCGTCGTGGCGCTGGGCGCAGGCGGCCGGGATATCCCGTCCGACGCGGCGCTGGCCCATATCTATGGCTATGCGGCCGGCGTGGATCTGACCCGCCGGGATCTGCAGGACGAAGCAAAGTCGCTTCGCCGTCCGTGGGACATGAGCAAGGGTTTCGATCTCTCTGCGCCGATCAGCCTCATTGTTCCGGCCGCACGAATTGGTCATCCTGCTACTGGCCGCATCTCCCTCGCGGTGAATGGCGAGCGGCGCCAGAACGGCGATCTGTCCGACATGATCTGGCCGGTCGCCGACATTATCTCGTTCCTCTCGTCCCTCGTGGAACTGAAGCCGGGCGATCTGATCTATACCGGCACGCCCGATGGCGTCGGCCAGATCCAACCAGGCGACCGCGTTTACGGCGTCATCGATGGCGTCGGCGAACTGGAATTCACCCTCGCATGACCGCTCTGACCGTCGCGACCTGGAACATAAATTCGGTTCGACTCCGTCGGGATCTGCTGCATAGTCTCATGGATCAGGCCGCGCCCGATATCGTTTGCCTGCAGGAAACCAAGGTCCCCGACGACCTTTTCCCGGAAGACCTCGGCGCGGCACTCGGCCTGCCTCATGTGCTCAAACGCGGCATGAAAGGTTATAACGGCGTTGCGATCCTCTCCCGCCTTCCGCTTACAGCGGTCGAGGCTACGCCCGACTGGTGCATGAAATCGGACTGCCGGCACATTGCCGCGAGAATCGATACCGGAACCGATCCGCTTGTGCTGCACAATTTCTACGTCCCTGCCGGCGGCGATATCCCTGATCGGGCAGAGAACCCGAAATATGGGCACAAGCTCGATTTCATTGCGGAAGCCCGCGACCACTTCGCAATGAACCGCCCGCATCGCACCATGCTGGTGGGTGATCTGAATATCGCGCCGCTGGAAAACGATGTCTGGAGCCACAAGCAGCTATTGAACGTCGTTAGCCATACGCCGCCGGAAACCGAGGGTCTGAACGCCTGGCGGGCCGAAGGTTTCATCGACGCCATCCGGCATTTCGTCCCCGATGACCAGAAGCTTTTCACCTGGTGGTCTTATCGGAACAGGGACTGGCGGGCCTCCAACAGGGGCCGGCGACTCGATCACATCTGGGTCTCGACGGACCTGATCGGCAATCTGGCGCGCCATGCCATTCTTCAGGACGCCCGGGACTGGGAACGCGGTTCCGATCACGTCCCGGTGGTGTTGACCCTCGACCTGTAGAACTCGAGCGCGCGCTGCAGAGTCCGGCGCGCGGCGGCGGCTTCACGGCCAAGCGCGATCAGATCCGGGATCTGCGCGGGCCGGCGGAAAACGCTTTTCAGGACCTGTTCGATGGAGATTCGGCCGTCGGGGCCGAGCGCCACGAGGGCAGCCGGCGGCAAACGCCGTCGCGCTGGATCGGCAATCGCGCGCAATACGGCAAAATCCAGACCGTACTCGGCGGCAACACGCGCAACGGCCGCTGATTCGAGATCGATCGCGGCAGCTCCGGTCGACGCGAACAGCACCCGCTTGTGTTCAGGGGTCACGGCCACGCTCCCGCCACCGATCAGGGCATCCACAGTCGCCCCCCCGAACATCTCCGTCAGCCGGAGCTCGCAAGAATACGTAGCCTTTTGTGAATCAAGGACCTTTCGCGGCACAAGAAGCGTTCCCGCCGCAAGGCCCGGATCCAGTCCTCCGGCAAGACCAAAGCTGATCAGCGCCGAAACCGCTTTGTCCTGAGCCAGAGTTCGGGCAGCATGCAGGGCACCGTCAGGAGTTCCGCCGCCGACAACCACCCTGGCTCTTACCCCACGCAGCAGGGCGGCTTCCGCAGTCAGTCCAGTCACAAAACCCAGCATGACGCTGCGCGGGTGCTCAGCGCGGGCTGAGCACCATGATCATCTGACGGTTTTCCATCTTCGGCATCTGCTCGACCTTGGTATCGGTTTCCATATCGAGTCGGATGCGCTCGAGCACCTTCACGCCGAGTTCCTGATGCGCCATTTCACGCCCGCGGAACCGCAGCGTGACCTTCACCTTGTCCCCATCGCCGATAAAGCTCTTCATGGCGCGCAGCTTCACCTGATAATCGTTCTCGTCGATGTTCGGGCGGACCTTGATCTCCTTGATCTCGATCACTTTCTGCTTCTTGCGCGCCTCGTTCTTTTTCTTCTGCTGCTCGTACTTGAACTTGCCATAATCGAGCAGCTTGCAGACCGGCGGGTCCGCGTTCGGGCTGATTTCAACGAGGTCCAGTCCCACCTCGCCGGCGCGGCGCTGCGCCTCTCTGGTGCTCATCACACCCAGCATTTCACCATCCTGGTCGATGAGACGGACCTGGGGCACACGAATGTCTTCATTGACGCGCGGGCCTTCGCGGCTGGGCGGGCTCGGCGGAACGGGTAGTCTGGCTATGTCGCTCTCCTGTCGTTGTGGAAGAAACGCGAATACGAGATCTTCGCTCTAGACGATATCGGGCTGTCAAGGCAACAGAACAAGCGCCATCCCCATCGGGGGGTCAGTTCCGCGGGAACGGATCAACCTCGTAGCGGACCGCGACCAGCACCAGCCCATCCGGCGGTGCGGTCGGCCCCGCCGCCGAGCGATCGCGCGCCGCGAGCGCCTCGGCCACGCGACCGACGCGCCAGCGGCCCTCACCCACCAGCTTGAGTGTTCCAACCATGTTCCGCACCTGGTGGTGAAGAAAACTGCGTGCCTCCGCCTCGATCACGACCGTTTCGCCGTCCCGCCGGACATCGAGCCGATCGAGCGTGCGCAGCGGCGAATTCGCCTGGCACGAGCTGGCCCGGAAACTGGTGAAATCGTGGCGTCCCAGCAGCGACTGGGCCGCTTCGTGCATGGCCGGAGCATCGAGCGGCGCCTTCACGTGCCAGACGAACCCATCCCGCAGGGCCGGCCGGGCGGATCGATTAAGAATCAAATAGCGATAGGCCCGCCCGATCGCCGAAAATCGCGGACTCCACGCCGCCGACGGCGCAGGCGCCGCCTCGATTACCGCCACCGCGTGCGGCTTCATGTGGAAATTCAGCGCTTCGCGTACCGCCCGCGCATCGAGCCGGTCCGGTAGTTCCAGCGCCGCGACCTGTCCAGCGGCATGAACACCGGCATCGGTGCGGCCAGCAACCACGCTGTCAGGCACATCGCCGCCACATAGCCGGGATGCGGCCGTCTCCAGCACTTCCTGCACCGACAGCCCGTTCTCCTGGCGCTGCCAGCCCACAAAGCCCCGGCCGTCATATTCGAGCCTGAGCGCCCAGCGCCTCACCCCAGACGCGTCCCGATGGCGACCGGATGGCCGCGCAGGAACGCCTCGGCCGGCATTGCGGCCCGCCCCGCGCGCTGAACAAGAGTCGGCCGTATCGCAGCATCGCCGCAGGCAATGGCCAGGCGGTCATCAAGCACCGTTCCCGGTTCGCCCTGCCCCGCCGCCGGTTCGGCGCGGATAATCTTGAGCGCCTCGCCGTCGAGCCGCGTCTCCGTTCCCGGCCAGGGCCGGAATGCCCGAATCCGCCGCAGAATCACTGCGGCAGATGCCGACCAGTCGATCTCCGCGTCCGCCTTCGAGAGTTTCGGAGCATAGGTCACCCCCCCCTCCGGTTGCGGCACAGGCGGAAAATTCCCGTCAAGCACCTTGATGACCAGCGCGGCACCCAGATCGGCGAGCCGGTCAAGCAGATCCACCGTTGTATCCTCAGGGCCGATCGGCACCGCTTCGGCCAGCAGCGTCGCCCCGGTGTCGAGCCCCTCATCCATCTGCATGATGGTCACGCCGGTCTGCGCATCCCCCGCAAGAATCGCGGCATGGATCGGCGCGGCTCCACGCCAGCGCGGCAGCAGACTCGCGTGGATATTGATGCAGCCGCGTCGCGGGGCGACCAGCATGTCCGCTGGAAGAATCTGTCCATAGGCGGCGACGACTGCGGCATCGAGGTCGAGCGCGCGGAAATAGGCCCGCTCGGCATCGTCCCGGCGCAGGCGCTCCGGCGTCCGCACCGTCAGGCCGAGCGCCTCCGCAGCCTCATGAACCGGGCATTTGTGAATGCGATGGCCCCGCCCGACCGGTCGCGGCGGCTGGCAATAGACCGCGACGATATCATGGCCCGCCGCATGCAGCGCCCGCAGCGCCGGCACCGCGAATCCAGGCGATCCCATGAACGCGAGACGCATCAGCGTGCCGGCTTCCGCGCGGCCTTTTCGCGCAGATCCTTCGCGAGCTTGCGCAGGATCATGTTCCGTTTGAGCGCCGACAGATGATCGACGAACAGGACCCCGTCGAGATGATCGATCTCGTGCTGGATGCAGGCCGCCAGCAACCCGTCGGCATCGATCGTTCGCTTCTTGCCGTCCTCGTCCTCGAATGCCACGCTGATCTGCCCCGGCCGGATCACCTCGGCATACTGACCCGGCAGCGACAGGCAGCCCTCCTCGCGCGAGACGAGTTCTTCGCTCCGCGCCGTGATCTCGGGATTGATCATGACCATCGGCTGCTTCTGGTCGTCCGGCGCCAGATCCATCACCACCAGACGCAGCGACACGCCGATCTGCGGCGCAGCGAGGCCGATACCCGGCGCGCGGTACATCGCTGCGAACATCCGCGGCACCAGTTCCGCCACGTCGTCACGGTCCGCGCCGACCACACGGCGCGCTTTCATCCGCAGCCGCTTGTCGGGAACAATCAGGATCTCCGGGATTCCGGCATCCGCAATATCGGTCGTCGCACTCATGGCCGGCATGTAGCCCCGCCGCCGCGCCCGATCAATCGGTACTTGCAATGGACGCGATTTATGCCCATTTCGGAGGTGCGAAACGCCGTCCGGGTTTCGCTTGTCTCGCTCGAAAGGAGGAGGCTTTGACAACTCGCGTTTTTACTTCGCCCTTGTTTCTGGGCTTTGATCATCTTGAACAGGTGATCGAACGTGCCGCCAAGACGTCGTCGGAAGGGTATCCGCCCTACAACATCGAGCAACTCAGCTCGACAAGCCTGCGGATCACCATCGCCGTTGCCGGTTTCACGATGGACGATCTCCAGATCACGCAGGAAGACAACCAGCTGGTGATCCGGGGCCGCCAGAACGACGACATGCAGGGACGTATCTTCCTGCATCGCGGAATAGCCGCGCGTCAGTTCCAGCGGGCTTTCGTTCTCGCGGAAGGTATCGAGGTCAAGGGCGCCTGGCTCGATAACGGGCTCCTGCATATCGACCTCGCCCGGCCATTGCCGGAAGCGAAGATCCGCACGATCGCCATCAAGAAGGGAGCAGGCGGCCAAAACGGCGCCAGCTCAGCACGCACGCTCGACAGTGATGCAGTTGCGTCGCGCATCGTTGGGCGTGAACTTCAGGAGGGTTCCTGACATGAACATCAAGACCCATGACGGTATCGCCGAAGACGCGCCGTTCCAGGCGTTTCTCGATCCGCATCAGATCACCGAGGCCCAGCTCGCCGAACTCGGACTCGAGGAAATCGCCTATGTCCGCCCGATCATGACACCGAACGGACCGGCCTTCGGCGTCTTCGCCGCCAACGGCGTGCCTATGGCCGTCGCCGCCGACAATAGCGTTGCGCGTGCCGCGATCGTCCAACACGAACTGGCGCCAGTCTCGGTTCACTGAACCATGCGCCGCAGCCGACCGGCCTGAAATGATACCTCAGGTTTTCAATCGGCGGGCATGACACCAGCGGGACAGGTCACTCCTGTCCCGCCAAGCCCGCAATAACCGTCAGGGTTCTTGGCCAGATATTGCTGGTGATAGGCTTCGGCGAAAAAGAACGTCGGCGCGGGAAGGATTTCTGTCGTGATTCTGCCGAAACCGGCCTCGGACAGCACGTTCTGATACGCGTCGCGGGACAACTCGGCGAGGCGAAGCTGTTCGTCGGACAAGGCGTAGATCGCCGAGCGATACTGCGTGCCAATGTCACCACCCTGGCGCATGCCCTGCGTCGGGTCATGGTTTTCCCAGAACAGCTTCAACAGGTTCTGATATGAGGTCGCCCGCGGATCGAACACGACCAGCACGACCTCGGCATGGCCCGTGCGACCGGAACACACCTCCTCATAGGTGGGGTTCGGCGTAAATCCGCCAGCATAGCCCACGGCCGTGACCAGCACGCCCGGCGCTTGCCAGAACTTGCGTTCCGCGCCCCAGAAACAGCCAAGACCGAAGATCGCGACTTCCGATCCTGGCGGATAGGGCTCTGCGAGCCGCGCGCCGCTGACGTAGTGGAATTCCGGAATCGGCATCGGCGTCGCCCGCCCCGGCAGCGCCTCACCGGCTGTCGGCATCCGTGTCTTCATCGTGCTCATAATCGCCCTGATCTGATCCACCAGCGTCATGCACCATGCTCCGGCGCAACCTTGTCAGGCCAGTTCGGCCAGCAGCGAGAGTTGCGCGTCCCGCGGCTCGGCGTGGTCGGTCAACGGAATGGGATAATCACCGCTGAAGCAGGCGTCGCAATAGGCCGGGTCAGCGGCGTCGCGCCCCTGGTGGCCAAGCGCGCGATACAGCCCGTCGATCGAGATGAACGCCAGGCTGTCCACGCCGATCAGCGCGGCCATCTCGGCTTCGCTGTTGCGGGCGGCAAGCAGCTTGCCGCGCTCGGGCGTGTCGATGCCATAGAAGCAGGAATGCGTTGTCGGGGGCGAGGAAATCCGCATATGCACTTCGCGCGCCCCTGCCGCGCGCACCATCTCGACGATCTTCTTCGACGTCGTGCCGCGCACGATCGAATCGTCCACCAGCACGACGCGCTTGCCCTCGAGCGCCGGCCGGTTCGCCGAATGCTTGAGCCGCACGCCGAGATGGCGGATCTGATCGGTCGGCTCGATGAAGGTCCGCCCGACATAATGGTTACGGATAATGCCCAGTTCGAAGGGAATGCCGCTCCGCTCGGCATAACCCATCGCCGCCGGCACGCCAGAATCCGGAACCGGGACGATCAGGTCGGCTTCCACCGGCGATTCCTGCGCCAGTTCGCTGCCTATGCGCTTGCGCGCGGCATAGACCGACATGCCGTCGACGATCGAATCAGGACGCGCGAAGTAGATATATTCGAACACGCAGAAGCGCGGCTTCTGCGGCACGAACGGCTTGAGGCTCCGCACCCCGCCGCGGTCGATCGCAACGATCTCGCCAGGCTCGATATCGCGCACGAACTCGGCGCCGACCATCTCCAGCGCGCAGCTTTCCGATGCCAGCACCCAGCCCGGCCCGCTTCCATCGGCACCGTGCGTGCGGCCGAGGATCAAAGGCCGGACCCCAAGCGGGTCCCTTACGCCAATCAGCATGTCATTGGTCAGGGCAACCAGCGAGTACGCACCCTGGACCTGCTTGAGCGCGTCGATCAGACGGTCGAGCACTGTCGCATAGAGGCTGATCGCGATCAGATGAACGAAAACCTCCGAGTCGGTCGTCGACTGGAACAGACAGCCCCGCCGCACCAGGGCGCGCTTCAGCGTATGGGCATTGGTCAGGTTGCCATTATGGCCGACAGCCAGACCACCGAACTCGAATTCGGCGAACAATGGCTGCACATTGCGCAGAAGCGTTGCGCCGGTCGTCGCATAGCGGTTGTGTCCGATCGCCCGCGTGCCAGGCAAACCCGCCATGACTTTGGCATCGCCGTAATTGTCACCGACCA
>JAJZFF010000516.1 GCA_021805485.1 Pseudomonadota bacterium | reverse complement strand
GCCGGCCCTCCAGCACCTTGTTCACCGCCCGCGCGGCGATGCCGGCTTCGGAAAGATGCGCGGCGGTGCCACGGGTCGCCATGATCTCGAAGCCGAGATCGACGAAGCGGCGGGCGATCGCGAGGATGGCAGGCTTGTCGGAATCCCGCACCGAGAGGAACACTGTGCCCGCCTGCGGCAGCTTCACCCAGGCGCCGAGCTGGGCCTTGGCGAAGGCGCGTGCGAAGCTGACATCGAGCCCCATCACCTCGCCGGTGGACTTCATCTCGGGGCCCAGCAGCACGTCGACGCCGGAGAAGCGGGCGAAGGGGAATACCGCTTCCTTCACCGCAACGTGACTGCGCATCACGCTGTCATCGAGCCCGAAGGAGGCCAGCGCCTCGCCGGCCATCACCCGCGCGCCGATCTTCGCCACCGGCACGCCCGTCGCCTTGGCGACGAACGGCACGGTGCGTGAGGCCCGCGGATTGACCTCCAGCACGTAGACATTTTCGCCCTGGATCGCGAACTGCACATTCATCAGCCCGATCACGTTGAGCGCCTTCGCCATCGCCTCGGTCTCGGCGCGGAGTTCGGCGACGATGGCTGGGGAGAGCGAATAGGGCGGCAGCGAGCAGGCGGAGTCCCCCGAATGGATGCCGGCCTCCTCGATATGTTCCATCACGCCGGCGACGTAGACGCTCTGGCCGTCAGCGATGCAGTCGACATCGACCTCGATCGCGTCGTTCAGGTAGCGGTCGATCAGCACCGGGTTGGTTCCGGAGACCACCACCGCCTCGCGCATGTAGCGGCGCAGGCTGGCGAGGTCGTAGACGATTTCCATCGCCCGGCCGCCGAGCACGTAGGAGGGGCGGATGACGACGGGGAAGCCGATCCGCTCGACGATCGCTTCCGCCTGCTCGGCCGAGCGGGCCAGGCCGTTTTCCGGCTGGCGCAGGCCGAGCGAGCGCAGCAGGTCGTGGAAGCGCTCGCGGTCCTCGGCGGCGTCGATCGCGTCGGCCGAGGTGCCGAGGATCGGGATGCCGGCCTCGGCGAGGGCCTGGCTGAGCTTGAGCGGCGTCTGCCCGCCATATTGCACGATGCAGCCGAGCAGCGTGCCGCGTTCCTGCTCGCGGCGGAGCAGGGAGAGCACGTCCTCGGCGAAGAGCGGCTCGAAATAGAGGCGGTCGGAGGTGTCGTAGTCGGTCGAGACGGTCTCGGGATTGCAGTTGACCATGATGGTCTCGAAGCCGGCCTCGCGCAGCGCATAGGCGGCATGGACGCAGCAATAGTCGAACTCGATGCCCTGGCCGATCCGGTTCGGGCCGCCGCCGAGAATGACGACCTTGCGCCGCTCGCTCGGCTCGGCTTCGCAGACCGGCGCGCCGAAGCCGCCTTCATAGGTCGCGAACATATACGACGTCGCCGAGGCGAACTCGCCGCCGGTGCTGTCGATCCGGCGGTAGACCGGGGTGACGCCGAGGGCCAGGCGCGCCTTGCTCACATCCGCCTCGCTCTGGCCGGTCAGGCCAGCGAGGCGGCGGTCGGAGAAGCCGAGCGCCTTGAGCGCGCGCATGCCGATCGCGTCGTTGGGCAGGCCGTCCGCGGCGACGCGGCGTTCGGCCTCGACGATGTCCTCCATCTGGCGGAGGAACCAGGGGTCGAACTTGCAGGCGGCGTGGATTTCCTCGACCGTCAGCCCGGCGCGCAGCGCCTCGGCGGCGATCAGCAGCCGGTCCGGCCGCGGGGTGGAGAGCGCGGCGCGGAACGCATCGCGCGTGCCGTCGCCAGGCTTTTCCAGCGGATCGAGCCCGGCGAGGCCGGTTTCCAGGCTGCGCAGCCCCTTCTGCAACGCCTCGGGGAAGGAGCGGCCGATCGCCATCGCCTCGCCGACCGACTTCATCGACGTCGTCAGCAGCGCCGGCGTTCCGGGGAATTTCTCGAAGGTGAAGCGCGGGATCTTGATGACGACGTAGTCGATCGTCGGCTCAAAGCTCGCCGGGGTGACGCGGGTGATATCGTTGCGCAGCTCGTCGAGCGTGTAGCCGACGGCGAGCTTTGCCGCGATCTTGGCGATGGGAAAGCCGGTCGCCTTCGAAGCCAGCGCCGAGGAGCGGGAGACGCGCGGGTTCATCTCGATGATGACCATGCGCCCGTCGGCCGGGTTGACGCCGAACTGCACGTTCGAGCCACCGGTATCGACCCCGATCTTGCGCAGGCAGGCGATCGAGGCGTCGCGCATCAGCTGGTATTCCCGGTCGGTCAACGTCAGCGCGGGGGCGACGGTGACGGAATCGCCGGTATGCACGCCCATCGGGTCGATATTCTCGATCGAGCAGACGATGATGCAATTGTCCGCCTGGTCGCGGACCACCTCCATCTCGTATTCCTTCCAGCCGAGAACGCTCTCCTCGATCAGCACCTCGGTGGTCGGCGAGGCATCGAGCCCGCCGGTGACGATTTCGATGAATTCCTCGCGGTTGTAGGCGATGCCGCCGCCGGTGCCGCCGAGGGTGAAGGAGGGGCGGATCACCGCCGGCAGGCCGACGAGGTCGAGTGCGGCGCGGGCCTCCTCCATCGTGTGGGCGATGGCGCTGCGCGGGCTCTCGATGCCGATCTCGGCCATCGCATCGCGGAATTTCAGCCGGTCCTCCGCACGGTCGATCACTTCGGCGCGGGCGCCGATCAGCTCGACGCGGTGCTTCTCCAGCGTGCCGGACTTGGCGAGCGACATTGCGGTGTTCAGCGCCGTCTGCCCGCCCATGGTGGGCAGCACCGCATCCGGCCGTTCCTTGATGATGATCTTCTCGACCATCTCCGGCGTGATCGGCTCGATATAGGTGGCATCGGCCAGTTCGGGATCGGTCATGATCGTGGCGGGGTTGGAGTTCACCAGGATCACCCGGTAGCCCTCCTCGCGCAGCGCCTTGCAGGCCTGGGCGCCTGAGTAGTCGAACTCGCAGGCCTGGCCGATGACGATCGGGCCGGCGCCGATGATCAGGATCGACTTGATGTCTGTGCGTTTCGGCATGGTCAGCCCTCCATCATCGCGACAAAGCGCTGGAACAGGTGATTGGCATCCGATGGGCCAGGGCTGGCCTCGGGGTGGTATTGCACGGAAAAGCAGTTCTTCGCCGGGCAGGCGATGCCCTCGTTCGATCCGTCGAATAGAGAGCGGTGCGTCACCGTCACGCCCTCGGGGAGGCTCGCTTCATCGACCGCGAAACCATGGTTCTGGCTGGTGATCTCGACCTTGCCGGTGGCAAGCTCCTGCACCGGCTGATTGGCGCCGCGATGGCCCCGGGCAAGCTTGTAGGTTGTCGCGCCGAGCGTGTGGGCGAGAAGCTGGTGGCCGAGGCAGATGCCGAACAACGGCTTGCCGGCATCGAGCAAGCCGCGGATCGCCGGCACCGCGTATTCGGCTGTCGCCGCCGGGTCGCCGGGGCCGTTGGAGAGGAACACGCCGTCCGGCTGATGGCGGAGAATATCCTCGGCCGAGGCGGTGGCGGGAACGACGATGACCCGGCAGCCGGCACTCGCGAGATTGCGGAGGATGTTGCGCTTCGCGCCGTAATCCACGGCGACAACGGTGAATTTCGGCGTGTCCTGCCGGCCGAACCCGTGCGCGAGATCCCACAGCGTTTCGGTCCATTCGTAGCTCTGGGTGCAGGAGACCTCGCGCGCGAGGTCCATGCCCTCCAGCCCCGGCCAGGCGCGGGCCCGATCGATCAGGGCGGGGATATCGAAGCGGCCGTCCTCGGGATAGGCGATCAGCGCGTTGGGCGGGCCGTCGTCGCGGATGGTGCGGGTGAGGGCGCGGGTATCGACCCCGGCGATGCCCGCCAATCCCATGCGCCGGCACCAGGCGGCCAGTCCTTCGGCGGCGCGCCAGTTGGAGGGTTGGGTGATGTCGCGGTTGATCACGAGGCCGCGGGCGAAGCTTGCGCTCGCCTCGATATCCTCGGGATTGGCGCCGACATTGCCGATATGAGGAAAGGTGAAGGTGATGATCTGCCCGGCAAAGGAGGGGTCGGTCAGGGTTTCCTGATAGCCGGTCATGCCGGTGGAGAAGCAGAGTTCCGCAGGCACGCCGGAAGAATGCGCGCCGAAGCCGCTTCCCCAGAACACGCGCCCGTCGCCCAATACCAGAGCCGCGGTTGCGCCGTCCGGTTTCGTGGTTTCGGATTCCATGACAATGTCTCCTGAAAGATCTGCCAGGGACAGGCCGGTGGCGGCAATCACCGCCGGCCAGTGCCGCGCCGGAATCGCCCCGGCGCTGCGCCACTTGCGCACGGCCTCGGTCGAAACCTGGGTCAGCCGGGCCGCCGCGTCAGCGCCGCCCAGCAGGTCGATGATTTCGTCTGTTGTCTTCGGCATGACGAATTCATGCCGGATTTTTTCTCCGAATTCAACCGGTCGTTTGGTGACCGACGGAAAGTCGGAAATTATTTCCGGCCAGCGATGTTTCGCCCTGCCCTTTCGCGCGCGGCCGGTCGTCGGCTAGAGAGAAAGGATGAATTCCGACCGCGCCGCCGGCGCAACCCCAGCGATGGCGCAGTGGTTCCGGGCCAAGGCCGACTATCCGGACGCGCTGATCTTCTTCCGGATGGGGGATTTCTATGAGCTGTTCTTTGAGGATGCCGAGGCGGCCTCGGCGGCGCTCGACATCGCTCTGACCGCGCGCGGCACCCATCAGGGCGAGCCAATTGCGATGTGCGGCGTGCCGGTCTCGCAGCGCGATACCTATCTAACCCGGTTGATCCGACGGGGATTCCGCGTCGCTGTGGCCGAGCAGGTCGAGACGCCGGAGGCGGCGAAGGCGCGGGGCGGCAAGGCGCTGATCGAGCGCGCCGTGGTCCGGCTGATCACGCCCGGTACGATCACCGAGGAGGCGCTGCTCGATTCAGGCCGCGCCAGCCTTCTGCTCGCGCTGGTGCCCCGTGCCGGGCGGATCGGCGCCGCGTGGCTCGATGTCTCGACCGCGTCGTTCGAGACCGCCGATCTGGCGGGGAGCGAACTTGCCGCGCTGCTCGGCCGGCTGGACCCGGTGGAAATTCTTTCCGGAGCGGAGGTCGAACTTGGCGCGCATGAAGGCCGGCGCACCGATCCCGGCCCGTCGCCGCCGGCGGAACTGGCCCGGCGCGATCTCGCGCGGCTGTTCGATGTCGCCTCGCTTGACGCTTTTGGCGCCTTCACCGACCAGGAGGCGCAGGCGGCGGCAGTGGCGCTGCGCTATGTCGAGCGCAGCCAGGCCGGGACGCTGCCGCGCATCGCCCGCCCGGTGCGCGCGGGCGAAACCGGCCTGCTGGCGATGGACGCGGCGACCCGCGCCAGCCTTGACCTGCTGCGCACGGCCGATGGCGGCGAGGCTGGCAGCCTGTTCGGCACCGTGCGCCGCACGGTGACCGCTGCGGGTGCGCGTATGCTCGCCGGCTGGATCGCCGCGCCGCTCGATGAAATCAGCCCGCTGCGGGCGCGGCAGGCCGGCTGGCAAAGCCTGCTCGACGCGCCGGGCACGCTTGCTTCACTTCGCGGATCGCTGCGCGGCGCGCCGGATCTCGCCCGCGCGCTGGCCCGGCTCGGCCTCGCGGGGCGGAAGGCGGGCAGGCTATCGCCGCGCGATCTGGGCCAGGTGCGGGATTCGCTCACCACCGCGCGCGTGGTGGCCGAGGGGCTCGCGCCGGCGGTTACCGCAGATCCCGCGCATCCACTGGCGGATGTCGTCGCGAAGCTGGCAGCAGGGCCGGAACTGGCGCTTCTGCTGGAAGCCGCGCTGGTTGAAACACCGCCCGCACGGATCGGCGATGCGGCGGCGATCCGTGCGGGGTTCGACGGTGAACTCGATGGCGAGCGCCGGCTGCGTGACGACACGCGGCAGGTGATCGCGGCGCTGCAGACCGAGCTTGCCTCGCGCTATGGCGTCGCCAGTCTCAAGGTGCGGCATCACAGCCAGCTCGGCTATGTGCTGGAGGCGCCGGCAGCTTCGGTCGAGGCGCTGCGGGCGTTTCCAGAACTGATACTGCGGCAGGGACTGGCCTCGGCGGCGCGGTTCACCCATCCCGAATTGTCGGATCTCGACCGTAGGATCGCCGAGGCGCATGAGCGGGCGGCGGCGCGGGAGGCGTTGGCGCTCGACCATCTGCTCGCCGCGGTGATGCGCGAGGAGGCGGCGCTGGCGGATTGCGCGGCGGCGCTGGCGCGGCTCGATGCGCTGCAATCGGCGGCGACGCTGGCCGAAAGCGGGCGCTGGTGCGCGCCGGACCTGTCGGAAGACGCGACGTTCAGTATCGTCGCCGGGCGGCATCCAGTGGTCGAGGCGGCGCTACCCTCCGGGGCGCGCTTCATCGCCAACGATGCCGACCTCTCGCCCGACCGGCGGCTGATGCTGCTGACCGGGCCGAACATGGCTGGCAAGTCCACCTTCCTGCGGCAGAACGCGCTGGTCATCGTCCTGGCCCAGGCGGGGCTGCCGGTGCCGGCGGAGCAGGCGCGGATCGGGCTGGTGGACCGGCTGTTTTCCCGCGTCGGCGCTGCCGACGATCTCGCCGCGGGGCGCTCGACCTTCATGGTCGAGATGATCGAGACGGCTTCAATCCTCAACCAGGCCGGGCCGCGCAGCTTCGTCATCATCGACGAGATCGGTCGCGGCACCGGTACACGGGACGGGCTCGCGATCGCCCAGGCGGTGCTGGAAGCGCTGCACGGTTCCATCCGCTGCCGCAGCATCTTCGCCACACATTTCCACGACCTTGTCCAGTTGGGCGCGGCGCTGCCGCGGCTGCGGCCCTGCACCATGCGGGTGAAGTCGTGGCGAGGCAGCGTCGTGTTCCTGCACGAGGTGATCGAGGGCGCGGCGGAGCGGAGCTGGGGCGTGCACGTCGCGAAGCTCGCCGGGCTGCCGGAGCCGGTGATCCGCCGGGCCGAGGCACTGCTGCGCGCGGCCGAGCGCAGCAGCGGTGAGGCGGGCGCACTGCCGCTTTTCGCCGCGGCGGGCGAGGATGAAGTGTCGCCCGCGGAAATGCCGGAAGCGGATGGCTGGCATGCAGTACTTGCTGAGGTCGATCCGGACCAGCTTTCGCCGCGCGCGGCGCTGGAGCTGATTTATGCGTGGCGGCGAAAGTTCCTTGGCGATAGGGCGGATGGCGCGGTAGAGAAGCAGTAACATGTCGAACACCACCCAGCCGCCGCGCGGCATCCCGCCCGTCATGCCGGCGGCCGTGATCCCGCCACCGCCGCAGGAAGCGGTGATCGGCCGCCCCGATATCGGCGCCGAACTAGTACGTCTTCTGCCGCGTGGCGCGCCGCCGCCCAGGGACGTGGCGCTCGGTGTTTTCCGTCGCCAGCTGGCCCGGCTGCAGACCCATGTGCAGACCCGTTTCGAGCGCGGCGACATGTCTGGCCTGGCTGCAGCCCGTCTGCTTTCGGGCCTGATGGACGAGTTCATCGCGGCGCTGATCGGCTATACGATCGACCTGCTGCCGGTCGAAGTCAGCGACCGGCTCGCCATAGCGGCAACCGGTGGGTATGGCCGGGCCACGCTCGCTCCGTTCAGCGACATCGACCTGCTATTCCTCACCGATCACGAACCCTCCGCGCGGATTCAGCGCGCCGTGGAATTCATCCTGTATTTCCTGTGGGACCTGGGGCTGAAGGTCGGCCATGCGACGCGCTCGACCGCAGACTGTTTGACCGAAGCGCAGGGCGATATCACGATCCGCACCTCGCTGCTCGATGCCCGCTGCATCGCCGGCGACCGCCCGCTCTTTGCGCATTTCCAGCAGGCCTTCCGACAGGATTGCGCCGCGGGCAGCCCTGCCGGCTACATCGCCGCGAAACAGGCCGAGCGCGCCGCCCGCCACAAGCGCTTCGGCGACACGCCGTTCATGGTCGAGCCCAACATCAAGGAGGGCAAGGGCGGGCTGCGCGACCTGCAGACGCTCTACTGGCTTGCCCGCTACGTATTCGGCACCTTCGCGATGACCGAGCTGGTCGGCCCGGGCGCGCCGGGCGGCGGTATTCTCAGCGCCACCGAGGCGCGTGCGTGCAAGCGGGCCTGGGACTATCTCTGGACCGTGCGCTTCCACCTGCACTACGTCGCCGGCCGTGCCGAAGAGCGGCTGACCTTCGACCTGCAGCCGGTCATCGGCGCGCGCATGGGATATACGCGGCATGGTCGGCAGGACGGCGTCGAGCGGTTCATGCGGCACTATTTCCTGGTGGTGCGCGAGGTCGCACGGGTGACCGGCGTCCTTGAGCCCGCCGTGGTGCGCGCAGCACTCGGCCCGCCCGCGATCGCGCCGGCGACCGACGCGGCGCTGCTCGATGCCGGTTTCGTGCTGGCAGACGGCAAGATCCTGTTCGTGACTGGCCGCGAACCGATGGCCGAGCCGATCCAGCTGCTGCGCATCCTCCAAGTGGCGCGCGACCGTGGGCTGAAGCTGCATCCGCTCGCCCTCCGCGCGATGATCCGCGGCGCGCGGCGCACGGCGGAATTGCGCACCGATCCGCAGGCGGCCTCACTGTTTCTCGACCTGCTCTGCGGCAACGATGATCCGCGGCAGGACGGCGCGCAATGGCTTGCCATCCTCAACGAGACCGGCGCGCTTGGCCGCTACCTGCCCGACTGGCGACGGATCGTCGGCCAGATGCAGTTCGATTCCTATCATGTCTACACGGTCGACATGCACACGATCCACGCGATCGGGGTGCTGAACGCGATCGAGCGCGGCGAGCTTTCAGAGATCGTGCCAGTGGCCAGCGGGCTGGCGCATCACGTGCAGTCGCGCCGGGCGCTCTATGTCGCGCTGCTGCTGCATGACATCGCAAAGGGCAGGGGGGGCGACCATTCGGAGATCGGCGCGGAGCTGGCGCTGACCATCGGGCCTGCGCTCGGGCTCGAACCGGAGGAGACCGAGATGGTCTCCTGGCTCGTGCTGCATCATCTGCTGCTCAGCCAGACCGCCTTTTCGCGCGATATCGACGATCCGAAGACGATCCTCGACCTGGCCGACGTCGTGCAGTCGCCCGAGCGGCTGCGGCTGCTGCTGATCCTGACGGTGTCGGATATCCGTGCGGTCTCGCCCAAGGTGTGGAACGGCTGGAAGGCGACGCTGCTGCGCGAGATCTATGCTCGAGTCGCCGAGGTGCTTGAAGGCGGGCTCGCGACCACCGAGCGCGATGTCCGCGTCGCCCGCGTCAAGCAGATGGTCGCGGAACTGCTCGCCGACTGGCCGGATGCCGACCGCGAGGAATTCCTCAACATGGGGTATCCCGGCTACTGGCTCGGCTTCGACCCCGAAAGCATCGCCCGCCACGGGCGGTTGATCCGCGATGCCCGCCATCGCGACGTGCCGCTGACCGTCGCCGCCGAGCCGCTGCCGGCGCGGTCGGTTACCGAGGTCGTGGTCTATACCGCCGACCATGCGGGACTGTTCAGCCGCATCGCCGGCGCCCTCGCGGTGGCCGGCGCGACGATCGTCGATGCCCGCATCCACACGCTGACCGACGGCATGGCGCTCGACACGTTCTGGATCCAGGATGCCGGCGGCGGCTCGCTCGAAGCGCCGCACCGGCTGGCGAAGATTTCCGCCGTGATCGAGCAGGTGCTCTCGGGCCGGCTGCGGCTGGCCACCGAAATCGAGAAGGCGGCGAACAGCGTCGTCGGCGGGCGGATGCGGGCGATCCACGTGCCGCCACGCGTCGTCGTCGACAACAGCGCCTCGAACCGGCACACCGTTATTGAAGTGAATGGCCGCGACCGGCCGGGCTTGCTGCACGATGTCACCGCCGCCATCACCTCGCAGGGGCTGCAGATCGCCTCGGCGCATATCACCACCTACGGGGTCCGCGCCGTCGACGTGTTCTACGTGAAGGATGTGTTCGGCCTGAAGGTGCAGAACGAGCGCAAGCTCGCGCAGCTTCGCAGCGCGCTGATCGAGGCGCTGGCCGGGCGGCCGCACGAGGTGACCGCCG
>JAJZFF010000445.1 GCA_021805485.1 Pseudomonadota bacterium | reverse complement strand
GCCTTCGCCGGCCGGGCGCCGCCGCGCAGATCCTCGGCGATATCGTCCGGCAGGTGCTCCCAGCCGATCTCCGTCTCGTCCGCCTCGCACATCGACTGGCCGATCCGCAGCACATTGGCGAGCTGGCGGATATTGCCCGGCCAGTCATGCGCCCGGAACGCCGCCATCAGCCCGGGGGCGACGCCGCGCACCGTCTCCCCCGCCGCATCGAGCCGCAGGATGCGCTCGACCAGCGCATCGAGGTCGGTGCGCCGGCGCAGCGGCGGCAGGGCGACGCCGAGCCCGTTGATCCGGTAGAACAGGTCGGCGCGGAACCGCCCCTCGGCCACCGCCCGGCGCAGGTCGCAGTTGGTCGCGCAGATCAGCGCGAAATCCACCGGCGCCGGCCGCCCGCCGAGCGGGGTCACCACCCGCTCCTCCAGCACCCGCAGCAGCCGGGTCTGCATCGCCAGCGGCATGTCGCCGATCTCGTCGAGGAACAGCACGCCGTCCGCCGCCTCGCGGATGCGCCCCGGCGCGCCCTCGCGCCGCGCCCCGGTAAAGGCGCCGGGCGCGTAGCCGAACAGCTCCGCCTCGATCATCGTCTCCGGCAGCGCCGCGCAGTTGACGGCGACGAACGGCCCGCCCCGCCGCGGCCCCGCGGCGTGGATCGCCCGCGCCATCACGTCCTTGCCCACCCCGGTCTCGCCATGGATCAGGATCGGGATCGCCCGCCCCAGCGCCCGCCGCACCTGGCCGATCGCCCGCGCCACCAGCGGATCGCCGGTCTCCAGCGCCGCCAGCGCGTCGGTCGGCCAGATCGTCCTCGGCCGCGCCGGCCGCGCCGCCCGCGGCATGTCGACGCGCAGGAACACCCGTCCGCCGCCCGGCGGCCGCAGCTCCAGCGGCTCGCCGCCGCCGCGCCGCTCGCGCGCCAGCAGCGCCTCCACCGTCTCCTCGAACACCTCCACCGCCGACACCTGGCCAAGATCCTCGCGCCGCAGGCCGAGCATCTGCATCGCCGCCCCGTTCGCCCCGCGCAGCGTGCCGTCCGCCCCGAACGCCACCACCCCCTCGGCCAGCGTCCCCACCCCCTGGCGCGAGGCATGGAAGCGCAGCTTCACGTCACGCAGATGTGACATCTCGAACATCCGGTTCTCGATCATCTGCGCCGCCGCCCGCACCAGGCCGAACGTGTGCGGATGATACACCCGCTGGTCGCAGGAAATGTCGATCACGCCGAGCAGCTCGCCGGTCGAGGCGGTGAGGGGGGCGGCGGCGCAGGCGAGGAAATTGTTCCGCTCCAGGAAATGCTCCGCGCCGTGGACGACGACCGGCGCCGCCTCGATCAGCGCGGTGCCGACGGCGTTGGTCCCGCGGTCCGTCTCCGCCCAGCTCGCCCCCGGCTGCAGCGCCACCCGCGCCGCCCGCCCGCTGAAGCCGGGATCGCCCACCGCGTCGAGCAGGAAGCCGTTGCAGTCCGACAGCAGCACGATGCAGCCGGAATCGCGGATCTGCCCGTAGAGATATTCGATGATCGGCCGCGCCCGCAGCGCGAGGTCGGAAACCCGCTCCTGTGCCGCGCGCAGCTCGGCGCCGCAGAGATGCGGGGCCTCTCCCGCCGCGCGGTCGGGCGCGAGCCCGGCGCTGACGCAGCGCTGCCACGACCGCGCGAGCAGCGGGCTCGGCGCCGCCCCTGGCAGCCCGGCGGAGAGCCGCTCCTTGCCGGCCCGCAACCGCGCGGACCTGTCGTCGTGATGTGTGGAAAGATGGTCCATGGGCGTAGTCCGTCCTGCGTTTCCTCGATCGTCGCGGCGCGCTCCTGCTGGCGGCCGTCGTCATGTTTGCCTGACACTATGCCCCGTCGTCCCGCCATGCAACGGAACAATACGAAACGTCCCGTTTTGGGACAGTGTCCCCGATCGGGACGTCCCGCCTGTCCCGCGCCCGGCGCGCCCGGCACGCCGGCGGGCGGATTCGGCCGCGTCCCGGCCTTGGCACGGCGCTTGCAGTCCTCCCTGGCGAAGCAACCAGCGCGGCCCGGAACGTCGGGCCGCAGGACGGAGGAAGACCAATGCCCGACGGCGCCATTCGCCCCTCGCCCGGAACCGCACCCGGCGGATTCACCTTCAAGCCCCGCTACGACAATTTCATCGGCGGCCGCTTCGTCGCCCCGGCCGAGGGCCGCTACTTCGCCAACGTCACCCCGGTGACCGGCCACGCCTTCACCGAGGTCGCCCGGTCGAGCGAGGTCGATATCGAGCACGCGCTCGACGCCGCCCACGCCGCCGCCGAGTCCTGGGGCCGCACCGCCCCGGCCGAGCGCGCCCTGATGCTCAACCGCATCGCCGACCGGATGGAGGAAAACCTCGCCCTCCTCGCCTATGTCGAGACGGTCGACAACGGCAAGCCGATCCGCGAGACCACCGCGGCCGACATTCCGCTCGCCATCGACCATTTCCGCTATTTCGCGAGCTGCATCCGCGCCCAGGAAGGCACGCTCTCGGAAATCGACCACAACACCGTGGCCTACCACTTCCACGAGCCGCTCGGCGTCGTCGGCCAGATCATCCCCTGGAACTTCCCGATCCTGATGGCGGCCTGGAAGCTCGCCCCGGCGCTGGCGGCGGGCAACTGCGTCGTCCTCAAGCCGGCCGAGCAGACCCCGGTCAGCATCCTCGTCCTCGCCGAGCTGATCGCCGACCTGCTGCCGCCCGGCGTGCTCAACATCGTCAACGGTTTCGGCCTCGAGGCCGGCAAGCCGCTCGCCTCCTCCAGCCGCATCGCCAAGATCGCCTTCACCGGCGAGACCACGACCGGCCGGCTGATCATGCAATATGCCAGCCACAACCTGATCCCGGTCACGCTGGAGCTCGGCGGCAAGTCGCCCAACATCTTCTTCGCCGACGTCGCCGCCGAGGATGACGACTTCCTCGACAAGGCGCTGGAAGGCTTCGCGATGTTCGCGCTCAATCAGGGCGAGGTCTGCACCTGCCCGTCGCGCGCGCTGATCCATGAAAGCCTCTACGACCGCTTCATGGAGCGCGCCGTCCCCCGCGTGCAGGCGATCCGCCAGGGCAGCCCGCTGGATGCGGCGACGATGGTCGGCGCCCAGGCCTCCAGCGAGCAGGTCGAGAAGATCCTCTCCTATCTCGACATCGGCCGCCAGGAAGGAGCGGAAGTGCTCACCGGCGGCGGCCGCGCCGCGCTCGGCGGCGAGCTCGCGGACGGGTTCTACGTCCAGCCCACCATCTTCCGCGGCCACAACCGGATGCGGATCTTCCAGGAGGAAATCTTCGGCCCCGTCGTCTCGGTGACGACCTTCAAGGACGAGGCCGAGGCGCTCGCCATCGCCAACGACACGCTCTACGGCCTCGGCGCCGGTGTCTGGACGCGCGATGCCAACCGCGCCTACCGCTTCGGCCGCGGCATCAAGGCCGGCCGCGTCTGGACCAACTGTTATCACCTCTACCCGGCGCACGCGGCGTTCGGCGGCTACAAGCAGTCCGGCATCGGCCGCGAGACGCACCGGATGATGCTCGACCACTACCAGCAGACCAAGAACATGCTGGTTAGTTACGACCCGAAGAAGCTCGGCTTCTTCTGACCATGACGGGACCGGGCTCCATCCCGCGCGTGACCGCGACGCCATCGGCCCTCGCGCTGATCGCCGAGCTGACGGCGCGTCACGGCCCGGTCCTGTTCCACCAGTCGGGCGGCTGCTGCGACGGTTCGGCGCCGATGTGCTACCCGCAGGCGGATTTCGTCGTTTCCCCTGACGATATCTGCCTCGGTGCCATCGGCGGCGCGCCGTTCCACATCAGCGCGTCGCAGTTCGAGTACTGGCGTCACACCCAGCTCGTCATCGACGTCGTCGAGGGGATCGGCGGCATGTTCTCGCTCGACAACGGCACCGGGCTGCGCTTTCATACGCGCTCGCGGCTGTTCTCCGGAGAGGAAGCCGCGATGCTCGCCGCCGCCCGGGCTCCCCTAACCTGACGGCGCACCAAACCGCCGCTCTTTGATCCTGACAACACCAGAAACCTCTTAGGGAGATCTTCATGAAGTCCAGATTTGCCAGAACCGGAACCGCGCTGATCGGCGCCCTCGCCGGCACGCTGCTCGCCGCCGGCGCCGCCTCGGCCCAGCCCGCCTACCCGAGCGTTACCCAGGCCCGGCTCGACAACGCCGCCGCCTCGAAGGGCTGGCTGATGTTCAACCGCAGCTACGCCGGCGACGATTACGCGCCGTTTGCGCAGATCAACACGAAGAACGTCGCCTCGCTCAAGACGGCCTGGTCATCGGCGAAAATCGACATCCCCAACGGCTTCGAAGGCACGCCGATCGTCAATGGCGACTACATGTTCGCCACCACTCCGCTCGACCATCTCATCGCCTTCAACGCCAAGACGGGCCAGAAACTCTGGGAATACGACTACGACCTGCCGAAGACCGCGCTGAAGACGGTCTGCTGCGACGTGAACAACCGCGGCGTCGCCGTCTACGGCAACGAAGTGTTCATGGGCACGCTGGACAATCACGTCCTCGCCTTAGATGCGACGACCGGCAAGGTGCTGTGGAACGTCGCGCTCGAGAAGCCGGGCATCGGCTACTCGATCTCCGAGGCCCCGATGATCGTCGACGGCAAGGTGATCATCGGCTCCGGCGGCGGCGAATACGGCGCCCGCGGCTTCATCGTCGGGCTCGACGCGCAGACCGGCAAGCTGCTCTGGAAGACCTACACGATTCCCTCGCCGAGCGAGCCCGGCGGCAAGACCTGGCCGGCCGGCGCCTACAAGCACGGCGGCGGCAGCCCGTGGATGACCGGCACCTACGATCCGAAGACCAAGCAGCTCTTCTGGGGTGTGGGCAATCCGGGCCCGTGGCTCGCCTCGATGCGCCCGGGCAACAACCTGTATTCGGACAGCGTCATCGCGATCGATCCCAATACCGGCGCCATCAAGTGGCACTACCAGTACACCCGCAACGACACCTGGGACTATGACGGCGTGAACACCGCCCAGCTCGCCGACATCACCTACAAGGGCAAGCCCTACCACGCCCTGGTCGAGGCCAACCGCAACGGCTATTTCTACGCGATCAACCGCGAGACCGGGAAGCTGATCTACGCCGTGCCCTTCGTGCACGACACCTCGATCACCGGGATCAAGGACGGCCAGGCCGTCAACAACATGAAGCTGCGCCCCGCGCTCGACAAGCAGATCTTCACCTGCCCGAGCTTCCTCGGCGGCAAGAACTGGTGGCCCGGCGCGGTCGATCCCGCGACCAACATGGCCTATGTGCCGACGCTGCACGCCTGCATGACGATGAAGGGCGTTCCGGTCAGCTACGCCGCGGGCCTGCCCTATCTCGGCGAAACCTTCGAGATGAAGCCCGACCCCGCCTCGCCGCACCACATGGGCTCGATCCAGGCGATCGATCTGTCCACCGGCAAGCAGGTCTGGCAGCACCGCACGAAGGAGCCGTGGGACGGCGGCGCGATGGCGACCTCCGGCGGCCTCGTCTTCTCCGGCACGGCGGACGGCCATCTCTACGCCTTCGACGCCAAGACCGGAAAGATCCTGTGGAAGAGCCCCTATCTCGGCTCCGGCATCATCGCCAACCCGATGTCCTACGAGATCGACGGCAAGCAGTATGTCGCGGTCTGGTCGGGCTGGGGCGGCGTGTGGCCGCTGTGGTCGGGCAAGCTCGGCGCCTCGCTCGCCAAGGCCCCGCGCGGCGGCCAGCTCCATGTCTTCGCGCTCAATGGCTGAGCGCAGGCACCCCCGGCCGCTTCGGCGGCCGGGCCTTCTCCGCGCCGCGCTGGCCGGCATCGTGCTGGCGGCGTGCGGCATCGCCTCCGCCCGCGCCGCCGGCCCCACGGTCTGCATCGACCGCGCCAATCCGATGCAGCGTGTCGATCGCGCGCTCACCGCCGCCATCGGCCGGCTCGACGGCGTCGCCCCGCGCATCGTCAGCATCGACACGCGTGACGGCACCGACGCGCTGAATGCGAAGAAGCCGCGCTTCTTCAGCATGCTTGCCCGCCAGCGCTGCGACCTCGTGATGGGCTTCCCGGTCGAGACCGGCGATCCGGCGCTGCCGCCCGGCGTCGCCGCGACGCATCCCTATGTGAAGACCGGCTTCGTCATCGCCGGCGAAGCGCCGCCGCCCGCCTTCTCGCGCCTCGCCCCGGGCACGCAGGTCGGCGTCGTCTATCTCACCGTGCCGACGACCTATTTCGGCGCGGGTCCCGGCGCGCGCCTCGCCGAGCACCAGTATTCCACGCCCGCGCACGTGCTCGCCGCCCTCAAGCGGCACGAGATCGCCTATGCCCTGCTCTGGCAGCCGCTGCTCGAACAGGCCCTGGCGCGGGACGGAATGCACCTCCACCAGCGCCCGCTCCGCCAGCCGCACGCCAACTGGTCGGTCGTCGCCCTCTACGCGCCGACCGCCTCCGGCCGCGCCGCGGCCCGCCGCTTCGATGCGGCGCTCGCCCATCTCGCGAAGGACGGAACCCTTGCCCGTCTCGTCGCCCCCTACCATACCCCGTGACTCGCGGCGGGCAGGCTCGCCCGCCGGTTCACCCGCTGAAAGGATACCCCTGATGCTCCGACGCCTCTCCCGCATCCTGCGCCGCCCGGATGCGCGCCTGCTCGCCGGCCTCGCCGCGGCGGGTTTCTGCACCGCGATCGCCGCCGCCGCCCCGCTTCCCGCCCTCTACACCAAGGCCCAGGCCAAGGCCGGGCACGAGGCCTTCGAGACCCATTGCTCGATGTGCCACGGCAAGAACCTGCAGGGCATCAGCGGCCCCGCCCTGGTCGGCCAGGGCTTCGCCAGCGCCTCGAACAACTACACCGTCGCCGCGATCTTCGACGAGCTGTCGCAGCAGATGCCGGCCGGCGCCCCCGGCAGCCTGCCGCACAAGGACTATGCCGACATCATGGCCTTCATCCTGAGCAAGAACGGCTACCCCGCCGGCAAGACGGCGCTGACCTATTCCGCCGCCCAGTCCTCGACCGCGAAGCTGGTCTCCCAGGTGAAATGACTCGGGCCGCAAGCCGGCGGCCGGCCCCGCGCCGGCCGTCGGCGCGGCATCCCTTCATTTCTCGAAAATAACGACAAATCCCATACAACGTTACAGTCCGTCGCGTTATTTCGATATTTCGAGACTTACATGCACCGGTCTCCCGGACGGTCACCTTGTATTACAATTCTTAATCCCGGCAATATCATTTCCGATTTATTTATTGTCCGAATAGATGGCGGAAATGAACCGCCGACATTCGTCATTTTGCAATATTTCCGGGAAGACTCGAAATGCAGCAGAATAATACCGAAAAAGGGTCGGTCGCGACGCCGTTCGTGCCCTTTCTGGCGCGATCGCTGGAGCGTCCGCGCCTCCCTTATTCATCGCCCGTCCGCGCCGCCGCGGTCGAGGCGGCGGTGCCGGGGCGCACCCGGATCGGCCTCGTCGATTCCTCGCGGCTGACGCGCGAATGCCTCGCCAGCGCCCTCGTCGCCCAGGGCGCCGATTTCGCGGTCCGCAGCTTCGTCACCGCCGAGGACTGCATCGATGCGGCCGGCGAGGGGTTCGATCTCCTGCTCTGCCACGCGCATGAGGACGGGCCGGCGGCGAAGGCCGTCCTCGCCGACATCGCCGCCCTGCGCGAGGCCTTTCCCGGCCTGCCGATCGTCGTCCTGCACGATGCCGCCGAGACGCCCGACACCGGCTTCGTCCGCCTCCTGTTCCAGGAGGGCGCGCAGGGCTTCGTCCCGACCCGCATGGTCGGCATCCCGCTCGCCGTCGCCGCCATCCGCTTCGTCCAGGCGGGCGGCCGGTTCGCCCCGGTCGATCTCCTGCTCGACGACCGTCCGCCGCCCCCCTCCGGCTTCGCGCCGGGCGACGATTTCCTGACGCCGCGCCAGAAGCTCGTCTTCGCCCATCTGCGCCAGGGCAAGGCGAACAAGATCATCGCCTACGAGCTGGGCGTCAGCGAAAGCACGGTGAAGGTCCACATCAAGAACATCATGCGCAAGATCGGCGCCACCAACCGCACCCAGGCGGTCTACAAGGCGCAGTCGGCGCTGCTGCGCGCCTTCGCGCCGGATGCGGGCTGAGGCCGCGCGTCCGGTTCAGTCGGGCAGGTCGAGATCGCCCTCGACGATCCTGGTCCCGCCGCAGACGAAGCCGCCGCTCGCGGTCACCGAGGGCGTGCCGGGCGCGTAGCTGGCCTGGCCCGCCCCATAGGGCGTCCGGTTGGCGATGGTCGGCGGCGCCGGCGAAAATCCGGCCTCGCACTGGCGCGACAGCGCGGTGATCGACAGGCCGCTCGCCGTCACGAAGGCGGGGCTGAACGCGTAGCCGTCGCGGAACTCGGCGCCGCTCGCGCCGATGGCGCCGGAACTGTCCGTGTTCGCCATCATCACCGCGTAGATCGACGCGACCCCCATGCTGGTCTCAAGGATCATCCGCCCGTCGGTGTCCGGGGCGACGCTGAGCGGCCCGGATGGCCCCGTGATCCCGCCGGTCCCGCAGGCATAGATCGGCGCCGTCCACTGCCCCGCGGCACCCGGCCCCGCGGCCGGCGCCTGGCAGAACGCCTTGCCGATCCCGCTCGACTGCATCGTCACCGCGACCGGGGGGATGCTGAGGTCGATCGTGTTGCCGGTCATGCCGGTCAGCTCGGCCAGCGCCCAGAGTGTCGCGAGAACGATGGCGGATGCCGCCGGAATGCCCAGCGAATCCGGCGAATTCCGCAGCTTGCGGCCCACCTGCACGACAACCAGCTGTCCCAGCGCCCGCCATGACAGGATCGTCGGATCGCCAATGCTCACGCGGTCACCGGAGTGTATGATTTCCGAGGCCATTGCCGAAATTTAACACTGGATTTACCTCGGGAACAACCAAAAACTTCGTGACATCGCCGGCGCCACCCGCATTGCGTGCAGGATGTTGCGGCGTCACATGATGTCCGGCGGCCAACTGCCTGACGGGCATGGCTTCCGCCGCCCGCATCCGCGACGCGGCGGCGACGGACCGCGCCGGATGGACCAGGGGATGAACCGGAAACCGCGCAAGACGCTCACGAACGCGTGAAATCTGCGTGTCGGAAAATTTTACACACCACCCCGTTCATGCCGACGGTTCGCTGATAAACAATTGAAAAATAATGATAATATTTTCTGGCATCGTTTTTGCTTATGCCTTTGCCAGAGAGCTAGCATGCAATTCCGAGAGAGGGCCATCGTCATGAATTTGAAGACCCGGCTTTTCCCAGCGGTGCGAACCGCCGCGATCGCCCTGGCCGGCCTGATCGCCACCGCCACCGCCGCCCAGGCCGGCGCGATCGCGAACCCGATCAGCCAGCTCAGCGCGACCTATTATTCAGTGCCGAACGGTATCGCCGATTTTGGCAATGACCCCATCAAGGCCATACCGAACGACGTCAAGTCCACCCTTGGCCCTGACGGTCTGCCGGTCAACAACGCCAACTACCAGAACGTGAATGGCGCCGGCGAACTGCAATGGTGGCAGAACCAGTACGAGACCGGCACCGGAACCGTCACGTTGCCGATCAACAACCCTTCCAATTACTTCCCGCCGAACGGCACCGGCCTCAATGATTCGACGCACTTCCTGACCGCGATCTTCCGTGGGACGTTCACGATCGCCAGCGCCGAGAAGCTCAGCTTCACCATGGCGGCCGATGACGATGCCTACCTGTTCATCGACAACAAGCTCGTCGCCGATATCGGCGGCATCCAGGCGCTGTCTCCGCTGAACTACTCATCGGCCATGCTGGGAGCCGGGATGCATACGCTCACCCTCTTCTATGCCGACCGGCATACCGTCCAGGCAGGCCTGACGCTCGCCTTGAACACCCAGGGCGTCACGATCACCAGCGTGCCGGAACCCGGCTCGCTCGCCCTGCTGGGCACCGGCCTGCTCGGCATCGGCCTGGTGGCGCGCCGCCGTCGCCGCCGCGGCTGAACCGCCCGCCGCACGACCGTGTC
>JAJZFF010000147.1 GCA_021805485.1 Pseudomonadota bacterium | reverse complement strand
CAGCCAGCCACCCGCCATAGCGGCCTCGCTCCTGCTTCTGCTCTGTCATCCTGGATACGCCCCCAATGGTGAACGAGATGTGTCCGCGCGCTGACCTGCCCCTGGGTAAAACCTCTGTGCATGCGGGCGCGCCTCTGGCATATTCACTTGATGAGACGTTGATGCGTTTTTTCATTTCTCGTAGCCGAGGCAGCGATGGCCGCCAGCTCGTTCGCGTCCCAGCCGGGGGGGCAGACCGACATCATCGGTAGCGAGATCGTGCTGTCCGGCCCCGGACTGGTGCCCTACACGATCGATGCCTGGGCCACTCTGGCGCTCGCGCCCGGAGCGGACATCGCCCCGGTCGGCCCGGTTCTGGCCGAGATCGCCGTCATCGTCGCGTCCGGCGACACCACGCTCGATAGCGGTTCCGTCACGCTGGATGGCGCGGCCACCCTCGCCGCCACCGCCGGCACGCTCAGCCTCGGCCCCGATCTGAAGCTCGTCGCCGTCGGGTCGGGGAACGCGCTGCTCGGCAGCGTGCGCGATGCGGGCAGCATCGACGTGCTCGGCACGCTGGCCATCGCCGGGGATTTCGCCACCACCGGCAGCGTCGCCGTCGCCGGCACGCTGGTGATCGCGGGCAGCGAACGCCTCGCGGCGCTCGGTGCCATCGGCGGGCCCGGGATGATCGACGTCACGGGCGCGCTCGATCTCGGCGGCGGCAGCCTCGCCGTGGGGCAGACGATCGGCGCGCTCAGCCTCTCCGGCGCACTGCGCGACGGCACCCTCGCCGCGACGCCCGGCGCCCTCACCGTGCAAGGCGGCACCTTCGATGCGATGACCATCGACGGCACGCTCGACCTCGCCAGCCTCGGCGGCGCGCTGGCCATCGAGCGCGGTCTGACGGTGCGCGGCGGCAGCATCGCCATCACCGGCGCGGCATCGACGCTGACGGTGCTCGACAGCGAAACGCTCGACGGGCTTGCGATCACCCTCGGCGATGGCGGCAGCCTCGCCGGTATCGCCGGTCAGACCCTCGGTCTCGGCGGCGGGCTGACGCTGACGGCCAGCGGCGGCGCGGCGTCGCTCACCGGCGGGGTTCTGCGCGCCGGCGGGCGCATCGACATCGCCGCCGGCAGCCTCGCCATCGCCGCGCAGGACTTCGTCAACAGCGGCACCATCGTCCTCGCGCCCGGAACCGCCTCGTCGATCGCGGCGCAGACGATCGACAATCGCGGCGGCATCACGCTCGGCGCCGGCGACGCGCTGAGCCTGATCGCGACCGGCCCGGGCAGCGGCTTTGCCAACGAAGGCGCGATCACACTGGGCCAGACCGGCACGCTCGCTCTCGCCGGCACCTTCACCCTCGCCGCGTTGGGCGCCGTCTCCGGCGGCACGCTCGCGCTCCTGCCGGCGCTACTCGGCGGCGCCGGCATGCCCGGCGGCTCGGCGGGCGGCGTGCTCGACCTGCAGGGCGGCACGCTCAGCGTCGGTCAGGGTCAGACACTGGCCGCGCTCGCGGTCGGCGGCACGGTGGAGAACGGCACCGTCATCTACACTCCGGGCGCGCTGGAGGTTGCCCCGAGCGGTCTTCTGCTCAACGTCACCGCGATCGATCCGCCCTGTTTCGCCGCCGGCACGCCGCTGGCGACGCTCGCCGGCGAGGTGCCGGTCGAAGCCCTGGAACCCGGTGCCATGATGCGCCTGGCCAGCGGGGCGGCAGCGGCGGTCACCTGGATCGGGCATGTCCGCGTCGATTGCCGCCGGCACGACCGGCCGCGCCAGGTCTGGCCGGTGCGGATCCGCGCGCATGCGTTCGCTCCCGGCCGGCCGCATCGCGACATTCGGCTCTCACCGGACCATGCGGTCTGGCTCGGGCCGGGCGAGACCGGCGAAGGCGCCTGCCTCGTGCCCGTGAAATACCTTCTGAACGGCGCCAGTATCGCCCAGGAAGCGACCGATTTTGTTGATTATTTCCACGTCGAGCTGGCGGCGCACGCGGTGCTCCTGGCGGCCGGGCTCGGGGCCGAGAGCTATCTCGACGACGGCAATCGTGCGGCGTTCGCCCGCGGCATCGGGGCGCGCGGACAGCGTCGCGGCTGGCAATTCGCCTGCGCGCCGCTCTGCACCGGCGGGCCGATGCTGCGCGCGGCCCGGCAGCGATTGCTGGTACGGGCGACGGCGCTGGGGTTTTCGCTCTGCCGCGATGCCGACCTCCACCTCGAAGCCGGTGGACGGATCCTGCGCGCCGCCGCCGTACGCGGGCGGCTGCACCGCTTCGTGCTGCCCGCCGCGACGGGTCACATCCGCGTCCGTTCCCAAAGCGGGGTTCCCGCCGAACTCGACCCGGCGAGCGCGGATCAGCGCCGGCTCGGCGCCCGGCTCGGCGGGGTCGTGGCCTCCGGCCGCGTGGTCCCGCTCGACAGCGCCGCCTTCGGTGCCGGCTTCCATCCCCCCGAAGGCGCCAACGGCGCACGGTGGCGCTGGACCGACGGCGCCGGCGAAATCACCCTGCCACCACAGGCCGGCCCAAACGTGCTGGACCTGCTGACGCTGGACATGCACCCGGCCTGGATTCGGTGGCGCGGGGCCGGCGCGCGGCGCTGACCGGCGCGATCGGCCCGTGCCCGGCGGCCGGTAATTCTATGATTTTGCGGTTATTGATCTCCGGCCCGTCCGAGCCGGAACGGGTCGGGCCGATCGAAGGTTGCTCTAATCCGCTGCCAGGCTGGGGGTCTGACGCCGCTCGGCGACAGCGTCGGCGAAGGCGGTGAACAGGCGCCGGGAATGGATGTCCGTCTCGAAGTCGTATTCGGGGTGCCACTGCACGCCGAGCGCGAACCCGGCCGGGGCGCCGCGCGGGGTGCGCTGCACGCGCACCGCCTCGATCGTGCCGTCCGGCGCCTCACCCTCCACGACCAGGCCCGCGCCGGGGCGGTCGATGCCTTGATTGTGCAGTGAATTCACGGCGATCGCCTCGCAGCCGAGCAGCCGGTGCAGCGAGGAGCCCGGATGGAGCCGCACGCTGTGGGCTTTGGCGATGCGCAGCCGCGCGAGCTTCTGCAGCGGCGTGGAATGATCGAGCCGGCCCGGCAGATCCTGCAGGCGCTGATGCAGCGTGCCGCCGAGGGCGACGTTCAGCTCCTGCAGCCCGCGGCAGATCGCCAGCACCGGCAGGCCGGCCTCGAGCGCGGCGCGGATCAGCGGCAGGGTCACGGCGTCGCGCTGCGGATCCTCGGGCGTGCCCTCGGGATGCGGCGCGCCGTCATAGAGCGCGGGCTGCACGTTGGAGCGGCTGCCGGTGAGGATCAGCCCATCGAGCCGCGCGACCAGGGTGGGGATATCGGCGGCGCGGCCGTTCGCGGGCACCAGCACCGGAACGCCGCCGACCAGGGCATCGACGGCGCGGACATAGGTGTCCGAGGCGGCGTGGTTGGGCGTGCCGAACTGGCCGAAAGCTTTGGTGCAGCAGGATATGCCGATCAGCGGTTTCATCGGTTCAGACCGTTACGAACAAAGTCTTCATCCGTCGGATGAAGGAAGATTGAACAGACTCTCCTGGAAGCTGCCGCCGGTCTCGACATTGGCGAGGCTGACGCGGGTGATGCGGTGCTGCGCGTCGACCACGGTCCATTGCTGCAGCCCGAGCGGCGTCAAGGTGAAGACGATGGCCAGCAACCCCTCGCCCTGGTTGTAGGTCTGCACCACCGAGAGCTGGATCTGGTTGGGCTGGCGCTGGATGTCGGTGACCGTCACGCGGCCGGAAAACGTGATCGTGTCACCGAGCAGAATCGAAAGCGGCGTGCGCTCGAGCGGGATGCGGCTGACCTGTTTCAGTTCGGCGTCGCGGAAGACGATCTCGCCATGGTTGGCGACCAGCAGCAGCGGGCTCGGCGGATCGTACTCGAAGCGCATGCGGCCCGGGCGTTCCAGCCAGACCGTGCCGGTGCTCACGGTGCCGTCGGCGGCGGTCTGCTCGAAACGGGCGCGCAGCGTGCGGACGGCGTTGAGATAGGCGGCGAGCCGGTCGAGGTCCGGCGTATCGGCCTCGGTCGCCGGCGCGGCGCCGGCGGGCATGGCAGGGGTGAGGAGCGCGGGGGCGAGAGCGAGGAGTGTGCGGCGCAGCATCGGCGGAGAATGACGGCCCATCAGGGCAAAACCATGGCTATTCCGCCGCTGCCGGCATGGACTCTGCCCACAGATGCGGCTCCAGCTCCTCGCGACGGTCGGGAAAGAACAGGGCGCAGCCGAAAGTGATCACGGCGAAGGCAGCGAGCACCAGCGTAGCCGCGCCGACCGTGCCGGTACGATCATGCAGCATCCCCACCAGCGGGGCGGCGACGGCGCTGCCGAGGAAGCCGACGAAGAAGCGCACCGAATACATACGCGTGCGCATCGCCGGCGAGATGTAGCGCGCCGTCATCGTCTCATTCACCGTCACCTGGCCGAACACGGTCGCCGCGACGACGCCGGCGAGCACGATCGCAAGCCAGCCATGGGCGAAGGCCAGGCCGAACAGTGCCGGGGCCAGCATCACGCTCATCGGCAGGAAGACGCGCCGCAGCGTCGTGCGGTCGATCAGCCGCCCGACCGAGAACTGCGTGACCGCGCCGCACAGCGTCACGCCGAAGGCGGTGAGGCCGAGCAGCGGCAGCAGCCCGTCGCCGAGTCGTTCCTGCATCAGCTTCGGCAGCAGGATGGTGAAGGCGTTGAAGACCAGGCCCGAGACGGCGGCGATGAGCAGCAGCACCACCACGGCGCGGCGCACCAGATGGCGCGGGATCTGCGGAAACGGACGCGCGGCGTGGGCGGCGGCGGTATCGGCGATGGGCACGCGCAGCCAGAGCAGGCCGAGCACGATGGCAAACAGACCAGGGACCGCGAAGGCGGCGCGCCAGCCGAGCCCCTGGGCGAGGAAGGCGGTGACAACGGGGGCCAGCGCGACGCCGAGATTGCCGAAGACGCCATTGACGCCGATCGCCCGTCCCGGCCGCTCCCCTGCGGCTTCGACCAGCATCGCCGTGCCGATCGGGTGATAGATGGCGGCGAACAGGCCGGCGACGGCGAGGGTGAGCGCAAGCAGCGCCGGGGTGGGGGCCAATGCGGTCAGGGCGAGCGAGGTCCCGGTGCCGAGGAAGAAGGCCGCCATCAACGTCCGCCGTCCGAGCCGGGCGGCGAGCCAGCCCTGGGGCAGGGAGAACAGGCCGTAGAGCACGAACATGCCGGTGGAGAGCGCGACGATGCGGCCGTAATCGGTGCCGAACGCGCCGCCACGCGTCACCATCATCAACACCGCGGTTGGCAGGATGAGCAGGCTGTAATGCGTCAGACCATGGGCAGCGTTGATCAACGCCACCTGCGCGCGCGCGGCCGATGCCATGGCAAACCTCCTGAGCCCCGTCGCCGATGCTTCCAGCGTGTCAGTATAAGGCGGATTGGTCTTCTGTGCAGCCGCGCCGCGAGCGCCGCAGGGCTGCGCCAGGAGCCGGGGGCGCGTTGACCCTGCGCGGGGCGGGGTCTATGCAACCAAGGCATTGGCCGCGACGGAAATGGGAGCCTCGATGCAGGACGCACGTGAAGCGTTGATGGTGCAGCGGCGCAGCGACGGAACGGTGACGCGTCGTCCGCTTTCCCCCCATCTTCAGGTCTACCGGCCGCAGATCACCTCGGTCCTGTCGGTCCTGCACCGTGGAACCGGCATCGCGCTGGCGGCCGGCACGCTGCTGCTGGTGGCCTGGCTGGTGGCCGCGGCCAGCTCGCCGGCGGCCTATCGCGGCGTCGCCGGCTTCGTCGGCTCGCCATTCGGGCTGCTGTTGCTGTTCGGCTGGTCCGTGGCGCTGATCTATCATCTGCTGAACGGCATCCGCCATCTGGTCTGGGATGCCGGGCTGGGCTTCGAGAAGGGCGAGTATCATCGCTCCGGCTGGGCGGTGGTCATCGCTACCGGCGCGCTCACCGTCGTGGTCTGGCTCGTCGGCCTGATCGCCTGGTGAGGAGAGAGCAATGGCTGGAAAGGACAGCGACCAGGTCCGGACGATGCGCTCGCCACTCGGGCGGGTGCGCGGGCTCGGGGCGGCGCGCAGCGGTGTGGCGCACTGGTGGGCGCAGCGGCTGACGGCGCTGGCGCTGGTGCCGCTTTCGCTTTGGTTCATCGGTTCGATCATCGCGCTCGCCGGGGCCGACCAGGCGGCGGCGGCCCACTGGGCCGGGCACACCGTGAACGCGGTGCTGCTGCTCTGCCTGGTGCTGGCGACCTTCTATCACATGCAACTCGGCTTGCAGGTTGTGATCGAGGACTACATCCATACCGAACCGTCACGGCTCGCGGCGCTGCTGGCGACGAAATCCGTCGTCATGCTGCTGGCGCTCGCGGCGCTGATCTCGGTTCTCCGCCTCGCCCTCTGAGGGGACCCCGGGCCGAGGCCGCCCTGCCCTTCACTGCCGCCTTGCAACGGACGGATCATGAACGCCATCACCCTCCCCGCTTCCCGCGCCTACAACGTCGTCGATCACACCTATGATGTCGTCGTCGTCGGCGCCGGCGGCGCCGGGCTGCGCGCCACCCTCGGCATGGGCGCCGCCGGGCTCAAGACGGCCTGCATCACCAAGGTCTTCCCCACCCGCAGCCACACCGTCGCGGCGCAGGGCGGCATCGGCGCCGCCCTCGGCAACATGGGCGAGGATGATTGGCGCTGGCACATGTACGACACCGTGAAGGGCTCGGACTGGCTCGGTGACCAGGACGCGATCGAGTATATGTGCCGCGAGGCGATCCCCGCGGTCCACGAACTCGAGCATTTCGGCGTTCCCTTCAGCCGCACCGAGGACGGGCGCATCTATCAGCGCCCCTTCGGCGGGCACATGAAGGAATTCGGCAAGACCCCGGCGCTGCGCGCCTGCGCCGCCGCCGACCGCACCGGCCACGCCATCCTGCACACGCTCTATCAGCAGAGCCTCAAGCACGAGGTGGAATTCTTCGTCGAGTATTTCGCCCTCGACCTGATCATGGACGAGGGCGCCTGCCGCGGCGTCATCGCCTGGTGTCTGGAGGACGGTTCGATCCACCGCTTCCGCGCCCAGAGCGTCGTGCTCGCCACCGGGGGCTATGGCCGGGCTTTCCTCTCCTGCACCTCCGCCCACACCTGCACCGGCGACGGCGGCGGCATGGTGCTGCGCGCCGGGTTGCCGCTGCAGGACATGGAGTTCGTCCAGTTCCACCCGACCGGCATCTTCCCCGCCGGGTGCCTGATCACCGAAGGGGCCCGCGGCGAGGGTGGCTACCTCACCAACAGCGAGGGCGAGCGCTTCATGGAGCGCTACGCGCCCACCGCCAAGGACCTCGCCTCGCGCGACGTCGTGTCGCGCTCGATGACCATCGAGATCAACGAGGGCCGCGGCACCGGGCCGAACAAGGACCATATCCTGCTGCATCTCGAGCATCTCGGCGCGGACCTGCTGCATGAGCGCCTGCCCGGCATCTCGGAGACGGCGAAAGTGTTCGCCGGCGTCGATGTCACCAAGGCGCCGATCCCGGTCCTGCCGACCGTGCACTACAACATGGGCGGCGTGCCGACGAACATCCATGGCGAGGTGCTGCGCCCGACGCCCCAGGATCCCGACGCCGTGGTTCCGGGGCTGATGGCGATCGGCGAGGCCGCCTGCGTCTCGGTGCATGGCGCCAACCGGCTCGGTACCAACTCGCTGCTCGACATCGTCGTCTTCGGCCGCGCCGCGGCGCTGCGCGCGGCGGAAGTGGTGCGCCCCGGTGCCAGCCAGGCACCGCTCCCGGCCCGCGCCGGCGAGGCGACGCTGGATCGGTTCGATCGCACCCGCCACGCCAAGGGCGGAACCCGCGTCGCCGACCTGCGGCTGGACATGCAGCGCACCATGCAGTCCCACGCGGCGGTGTTCCGCACCAGCGCGAGCCTCAAGGACGGCGTGGCGAAAATGGCCCAGGTCTGGAAGGGACTGGACGACATCGCCGTCAGCGACCACAGCCTGATCTGGAACTCCGACCTCATGGAGGCGCTGGAGTTGCACAACCTGATGGGCAACGCGCTCACCACCATCACCGGCGCGGAGGCCCGCCACGAGAGCCGCGGCGCCCACGCGCATGACGATTTCCCGAACCGCGACGACGCCAACTGGATGAAGCACACGCTGGCCTGGTGCGGCGAGGACGGCGCGGTGCGGCTCGACTATCGCGGGGTCAAGATGCGCACCCTGACCAACGAGGTCTCCGTCTTCCCGCCGCAGAAGCGCGTCTACTGAGCCGCCGCGCACCATGGGAATGCTCATGCTCCCGTTCCTGCTCGTCATCCTCATCGTCGGTGCCGTCGCCGGATGGCTCGCGGGCCTGATCGTCCAGGGGCGCGGGTTCGGGCTGTTCGGCGACATCGTCGTCGGCATTCTCGGCGCGTTCGTCGGCAGCTTCGTTCTCCACGCGCTGGGCATTTTCATCATCGGCGGCCTGATCGGGGCGATCGTCGGCGCCACCCTCGGCGCCGTCATCCTGCTGCTGATCATCGGCGTGCTGCGCCGGGTATGAGCCGCTCGCACCGCCCACGCGCGCATCGGGTCCCCTGAGCAAGCAGGAAGAATTCATGGCCACCTTCACACTGCCCGCCAACAGCCGCATCGGCAAAGGCAAGACCTTCAAGGCCCCGCCGGGTGCCAGGAGGATCAAGGAATTCCGTGTCTATCGCTGGGATCCCGATGACGGGCAGACGCCGCACATCGATACCTACGAGATCGACCTCGACACCTGCGGGCCGATGGTTCTCGATGCCCTGATCAAGATCAAGAACGAAACGGATTCCACACTCACCTTCCGCCGCTCCTGCCGCGAGGGCATCTGCGGCAGCTGCGCGATGAACATCGACGGCACCAACACCCTCGCCTGCCTCAAGCCGATCGAGGAGGTGAAGGACGCCGTCGCCATCAATCCGCTGCCGCACATGCCGGTGGTGAAGGATCTGGTCCCGGACCTGACGCAGCCCTACGCCCAACTGCGCGCGATCGAGCCGTGGCTGAAATCCGACACCCCCCCGCCGCCGGACGCCGAACGGCGACAGAGCCGCGAGGAGCGCGCCGCGCTCGACGGGCTGTGGGAGTGCATCCTCTGCTTCTGCTGCTCGACCGCCTGCCCGAGCTACTGGTGGAACGGCGACCGCTATCTCGGCCCCGCGGTGCTGCTCGCCGCCTATCGCTGGATCGCCGATTCCCGCGACGAGTCCACCGGCGAGCGGCTGGATGCGCTCGAAGATCCGTTCAAGCTCTACCGCTGCCACACGATCATGAACTGCACCGAGACCTGTCCGAAGGGCCTCAACCCCGCCAAGGCCATCGCCGAGATCAAGAAGAAGCTGGTCGAGCGGCAGGTGTGATCGCCGGCGCCGAGCGCGACACGCGGCAGCCTCCGCTCGGGCCGCCGCCGCTCGGCCCCTGGCTCGACAGCCTGCTCGTCGATCACGCGTTCCTCCGCCTCGGCTGGCATAATTTCGAAGCTGTCTCGCCCGGTCGGCTGTACCGCTCGAACCACCCCACGCCGGCCCGGCTCGCCGCCCTCGTGCGGCGCTACGGTATCCGCACGGTGATCAATCTGCGCGGCGAGCGGCCCTATCGCGGCCGCTTGTCCGGCAGCAATCTGCTCAGCGAGACGGCGGCGGCCCGGCTCGGGCTCACGCATATCTACGCGCCCTTCGAGAGCCGCGGCGCACCGCATCGCGAGCGCATCCTGCGCCTGGCCGGGATTTTCCGCGACATGGAGGAGCCGGCGCTGATCCACTGCAAGTCCGGCGCCGACCGCGCAGGGCTCGCGGCGGGGCTGTTCCTGCTCCTCAACGGCGCCGACAGCGCCGCGGCGGCGCGGCAACTCTCCTGGCGCCATCTGCATCTCCGCCATTCGCCGACGGGCGTGCTGGATGCGTTCTTCCGCCTCTACGCCGAAACCGGCGAAGGCCGCATCGGTTTCCTGGACTGGGTCGCGCGGGACTATGACGAGGAGGCGCTGCGCCGGCGCTTCCACGCCGGACCGCTGGCGCGGTTCATCAACGACCGGCTGCTGTCTCGGGAATGACGCCGCGATCGCGGG
>JAJZFF010000622.1 GCA_021805485.1 Pseudomonadota bacterium | reverse complement strand
GGCACGTCGCGATCGAACGGGTCGTGCGGACCGGATTGCCGAGCCGCGCTCGCCTCCAAGCGATGGTCGGATCGCGGAGACCGCTTTGCCCCCGCCTGCGCCGGGGCACGCGGGACGACCGGCCGAGCGGACGGCGTGGCGCGGCTCTCCGGGGCCGAAGAGCCCTCCGGCCCTGCGATGGCGGGGTGGGAGGAGAATGCCCGCTACGCCACCGGCAGCGCACGGAGGGCGGCGGCGACCTCGGCAACCGCCTCATTGGCCGCACTGATGATGCGCCCCATGGAAAAGAAGCCGTGGATCTGGCCCGGGAATCGCCGCATCGTCACGCGCACGCCCGCGGCGGCGAGGTTGCGGGCGTATTCTTCGCCTTCGTCGCACAGCGGATCGAACCCCGCGGTCAGCACCAGAGCGGGCGGCAGGCGGGCGAGGTCGGCCACCCGCAGCGGCGAAGCCCGCCAGTCATCGATGTCGGCGGGACTGCGCAGATAGTGGTCGCGGAAATAGTCCATCAGCGACCGCGTCAGGAAGTAGCCCTCGCCAAAGCGCCGGTGCGAGTCGTGTCGCATGGCGAATTCGGTCGCCGGATAGACCAGCGCCTGCAATGCGATCGGCGGCCGGTTGGGCGCTGATGCGGCGCGGTCGCGCGCCGCGATGGCGGTGACGATGGCGAGGTTGCCGCCGGCGGAATCGCCGCCCACTGCCAGCCGCGCCGGATCGATGCCCAGCCGTTCGGCCGCGTCGGCCACCCAGTCGGTCGCGACGATGGCGTCCTCGACCGCGGCGGGGAATTTATGTTCCGGCCCGAGCCGATAATCGACCGAGACCACGACGGCGTCGGCTGCGTTGGCGATCTGGCGGCAGACCACGTCGTGGCTCTCGATGTCGCCGATCACCCAGCCGCCGCCATGAAAGTAGACCAGCCCGGGCACCGCGCCGGCCGGCGCGCCGGCGCCGCGATAGAGCCGCAGCCTGATCGGCCCGCCTGGGCCCTCGGCGGCGAGATCGCGAAGCTCGCCAACGTCGGGCGCATCCGGCTGCAGGACCGGTCGGGCCGCGCGCTGGGCGGCGCGCGCTTCCTCCGGGGTCAGCGCCTCGTAGGGGGGCCGGCCCGAATTCTTGATCAGATCGAGGACAAACTGCGCTTGCGGGTCGATCGGCATAGGGGTCCTTTCAGGCGGTCCAGGCGAGAGCCGCTTCGGCGACGGCATCCGGGCGGTCGAGCTCGGCAAGATGGCCCGCACCGTCGATGATGCGGATCTCGCTCGGTCCGCCAAGTGCGGCGGCGAAGCGCTGGGCATAGGGTCGCGGCATCACCCGGTCCTCGGCCCCCCACAGCAGCAGGGTCGGCGCCGTGATCCGCCCCAGGCGCCGCTCCAGGCGCGTATTGCCGAGCGGCCAGAAGGCGCGCGCGGCGGCCTCGTTGGCGCGGTTCTGGATGATCGGCCACTCGATCGAATTGGCGCCCTCGGGCAGCGCCTTCAGCTCAGCCCAGCGCGCCGGATCGGCACAGAACAGCGCGCCCTGGTCGGCCGGGCGCACCGCCCAGGGATCGGCCGGCGGCTCAGCCTCGTCGAACAGGCCAAACGGGGCGATGAGCACCAGGCGACGCACCGAACTCGGCCAGAGCGCCGCCATCTCGGCAGCGAAGGCGGCGCCGACCGAACTGGCCACCAGGTCCGCCCCGTCCAGCCCCGACTGTTGCAACAGATCATGCACGGCGAGCAGCCAATCGAGATGGGTATCGAGGCTGCGGAAGCCCTCCGCGCCAGGAAAGCCGGGCAGGGATGGGACGATGAGCTGGCGTTGCGCGGAGAGACGGTCGAGCACCGGCATCCAGCGCGGCAGGCCGCCGAAGCCGGCGAGGAAGCCGAGCTTGCGGCCCGTGCCCTGGCTCCAGACCCGGCATGAGGAGACCGCGAGCTCCACGCTCAGCGTTTCCGGTTGGGTCACGAAGGAATCTCCCCGGTCGCCGTCAGCGCTATTCGGCGGCGAGCGCGCCAGGGTGGAAGGCCGCCGGGGTAACCCGCGTCTCGCGCGCCATCGGCTGCGGCCACCAGCGATCCTCCCACTCGGAGAACAGGCCCTTCATCCGCGGCATCACCGTCTCCGCAAACAGGCGCGTGTTGTACTGCGCCAATTCCTTGCCCATGTTGCCGAACTGCAGCAGCAGCATGAGATGCCCGACATTCAGCTCCGTGGCGACCTCGCTGAGCTGCGCCACCACCTCGTCCGGCGAGCCGACGATGACGTAGCCACGATCGACGATGTCCTCCATCTCACGGGCCACGGCCTGCATCCGGGTTCCCGTGGTCGAGCCGAGCACCGGGTTGGCATTGGCCGCCTTCTGCACCTGGCTTTCGAGGCCGGCGCGCTGCGTCGCCTCAGTGACGTAGCCAGGCGGGGTGGCGAAGCGCGGATCGACATGGAGGCAGCGGCCATAGAAATACTCTGCCGGCCCGCGGTAGAGCTCCATCGCCTTCGCGCGGGTCTCGGCCACGCCGATGAATTGCAGGAAGCCGGCGCGGTACGGATTGCGGTCCTTTCCAAGACGCGCCATCTCGTCCCAGAACCCCTGCATCGTCGCACGCCCGGCCTTGTAGCCATAGTACGACAGATAGCAGTAGACATAGTCCATCTCCGCGCACCACTGCCATGTTTCGACCGAGCCGCCGCCGGGAATCCAGATCGGCGGATGCGGTGTCTGCACCGGGCGCGGCCAGATATTGACGTAGCGCTGCTGGTTGAAGCGGCCGTTGAAGGCGAAGGTTTCACGCTCGGTCCAGGCGCGGACGACCAGATCATGCGCCTCAAGATAGCGCTCGCGCAGCATGCTCGGGTTCTGGCCGTAGGCGTAGCACGTGTCCATCGGCGTGCCGACCGGGAAGCCGGCGATCAGCCGCCCGCCGGAAATGCAGTCGATCATGGCGAACTCCTCGGCCACCCGGGTCGGCGGGTTGTAGAGAGCGAGGGAATTGCCGAGGACGCAAAGCGCGGTGTCGGTGGTGCGGCGGGCGAGCGCGGTGGCGATCAGGTTGGGCGAAGGCATCAGGCCATAGCCGTTGGAATGATGCTCGTTGACGCAGATCGCGTCGAAGCCGCAGGTCGCGGCGTATTCGAGCTCGTCCATGAACTCGTTGTACATGACATGGGCGCGCTTGGGATCGAACAGCGAGGAGTGGATATCCACCCAGACCGAAGGATGCCGCTCCCGGAAATCGTCCGGCAGCTCGGTGTACGGCATCAGGTGGAACCACATGAGTTTCATGGCCTGACCCTCCCCGGCGCCGACCGCTTCGCATGTCGGCGTTGGCCCGGCCAGAACTCTGCGGAGCGCTCGAGGTCAAGTCAAGGCGGCGGACCCCATGCTGCGCCCCGAGTCGCCTGGTTCAGTGGTCCGCCTCGCCCGGAAACGGGGCCAGCCCGCCTTCCTGGGCCAAGGGCGGCATGGACATGGGCGGCATGGGCATGGGTGGCATGGGCATGGGTGGAGGCGGCGCGGCCTCCGCACTCACCGGCTGGGCGCCGACGAAACGTTCCCAGACCGCGTGGATCGCCCTCTGCGTGTTCTCATGCACGTAGATGCCGCCGCGCTGGTCGAAGCCGAACAGGGCTGCCTGCGGATCGCCCCTGACCTGTCGGAAAGCCTCCTGGATCGCCTCGATGGCGGCGCCGAACCGGTCCGGGCTCGGCAGGCGCACGTGGCGGACGATGTCGGCGATGGCGGCGCGGTGCAGGTGCGGCGGCTGCGGCGCGCCCGGCGGTGCCTCGCGGCCGAGCTCGAAGAACAGTTGCAGGGTGAGGAAATCGCCCTGGATGCGCCCGGCGATCGCTGCTGCTTCGGGCACGCTGAGGGAGGCGAGCGTCGCCGGCGCCTCCCGCTGCGGCGCGAACGCACCGGCCAGTTCGGCATCGATCAGACCCTTGATCCACTCCCGCACCTCCGGGGGCGCGGCGCGCACCTGCTCGGTGCTCAGAACCAGACCGACCATGATCGTTCTCCTCTCGCTCGCCCCCAGCCTCGGGGACGGCCGGCGCCCGCGCCTTGATCGAGGTCAAGGGCGCCGCTTGCCAATTCGGCCGCCGACGGCAGACTGCGGAGCAGAGTGGGGAAGCACCAGGAAGAAGGCAATGGGACAGGTCCAGAACAAGGTCGCCATCGTCACCGGCGGCGCCTCGGGCATCGGCGCCGCCTCGGCCCGGCTGCTGGCGCGCGAGGGTGCCAGGGTCGTGGTGACCGACATCGACGCCGCGGGTGCCGCCGCCGTCGCCGCTTCGATTGCGAAGGCTGGCGGAGCGGCGATGGCGCTGGCGCAGGATGTCACCGACGAGGCGCGCTGGCCGGAGGTGATCGAGGCCGCCGAGCGGATGTACGGGCGGCTGGACGTGATGGTCGCCAATGCCGGCATCGGCCTGCTGGTCCCGGCGATCGACATGACGCTGGCCGACTGGCGGCGGCAGATCGCGGTGAACATGGATGGCGTCTTTCTCGCCGTGAAGCACGCCGTGCCGGCGATGCGGCGGGCCGGCGGCGGCTCGATCGTGATCATGTCCTCGGTCGCCGGCATCCGCGGCTCGGCCGGGCTCGCGGGCTATTGCGCGACCAAGGGCGGGGTACGGCTGTTCGCCAAGGCGGTGGCGCTGGAATGCGCTGTCGCCGGCGACGGCATCCGGGTCAACACCATCCATCCGGGGATCATCGACACGCCGATCTGGACGAAGATTCCGACCGGCGCCACCGGAGCCGGCCGCAACGCGCCGATCGACCCGCACGCGCTGGCCCGCGAGGTGCCGAGCGGGCGCGCCGGCACGGCCGAGGAGATCGCCGAGGGCGTGCTGTTCCTGGCCTCGGACGGCTCGCGCTACATGACGGGGTCTGAACTGGTCATCGATGGCGGGGTCACCGCCGGCGCGGCCCGGCGCTGGCCGCCGGAGAGCCGCGAGGGATCATAAACTGGCCGATCCATCGGCCGCAGCCTGAGTTGGCCAGCCGCCAGCGCATCGAGGCGCTGGCGTGCCAACGCCACATAAGCCGCCGACACATCGCAGCCGAAGCCGTTGCGACCATGCTTCAGTGCGGCAATGAGACTGCTGCCGACGCCCATGTAGGGATCAAGAACGCTGTCCCCTGGCGCGGTCATCGCGAGCACCAGGCGCTCGACGAGCTCGACCGGAAACTGGCAGGGGTGAATGGTCTTCTCGACGTGGTTGCTTTTCACGTTGGGCAGAATCCAGACATCGCCAGGGTTCTTGCCGAGCGGGTTCCCGGACAGTTGCCCCACCCGCGGGCCCTTGAAGTGCTTCTTCTGCGGATACTTGGCCGGCACCCGGATCGCATCAAGATTGAACGTATAATCGTCGCCCTTGGTGAACCAGAGGATGGTCTCATGCCGCCCCGAAAGGCGCTTGGTGCAGTGCAGTCCGTGCTCGAAGTGCCAGACGATGCGGTTGCGCAGCTTCAGGCCGAACCGCTTGAACAGCGGGTAAAGCACGGCATCGAGCGGGAACACCTCGCCGTCCTGCACATGGTTGCCGACCTGCCAGCACAGCGAGCCCTGCGGGTGCAGCAGGCGCACGCACTCGGCGATCACCGCTTCCTGTCCGAGCACGTAGACGTCGAGCGGCGCGCGGCGCTCGTATTCCTTGCCGATATTGTACGGCGGCGAGGTGACGACCAGCTTCATCTGCCCGTCCGCCAGCTTCGGCATGAAAGCGAGGTTGTCCTCGCAGGCGAGAACCGCGTGTGGGCCCATGCCGCTATCCGCGCCCGCGATCGCTCAGCAGCCGCTCGGCGAGCACGGCGGCGATGATGATCGAACCGATCGCGGTGCCCTGCCAGTAGGGCGAGACGTTGAGCAGGTTCAGCCCGTTGCGGATGAACACCATGATGAAGACGCCGAACAGCGTGCCGATGATCGAGCCGCGGCCACCAAACAGGCTGGCGCCGCCGATCACGACCGCGGCAATGGCGTCCAGCTCCAGCCCGTTGCCGCCGATCGGATCGACCGAGAGAATGCGCGAGGCGAGGAATGTTGCCGCCACCGCGCTCATCAGCCCGGAGAAGCCATAGGCGAGGATGCTCCAGAGCCGGATGGAAAGCCCGGCGACACGCGCCGCCTCGGCGTTCGAGCCGATGGCGTAGAGCGTCCGCCCGCCCTTCGCGCGGGTGAGGAACCACCACGCCGCGCCATAGGCGGCGAGCAGGATAGCGAAATTCACCGGCAGCCCGCCGATCGTGTCGGTCGACAGCCGGCCCAGCCTGGCCGGCAGCTCGCCCACCGAATTGGCGCCGCTGATCACGTAGGCCATGCTGCGCCCGATCGACATCACGCCGAGCGTGACGACGAACGGCGCCAGTCGGCCGAAAATGATGATCGCCCCGCTCGCGAGCCCGGCCAGTGCGCCGGTGAGCAGCGCAAGCCCCACCGCGCCGGGCAGGCCCAACGCGGGCAGGGTCAACCCCAGCACCATGCCGGTGACGCCAGCGAGCGAGCCCACCGAGAGGTCGATCCCGCCGATCAGGATCACCATGGTCTGGCCCAGCGCCACCATGCCAACCACCACCGACTGGTCCATGGCGTTGAGCAGATTGTTGGCGGTGAGGAAATAAGGTGAAACCACGGAAAGCGCGGCCATCACGACGAGCGTGAGCAGCAACATCCGCGCTTCGATCTGGGTGATGAGGCGGCGCGCAACGGATCGGCGCGCGGGCGCGCCGGGAAGGGGCTCGGTCATGCTCATGCGGCGTCCGCGATCGTCAGGGTGGGGAGGGCCGTCGCCGCTTCGATACGCGCCCGCACGGCGGCCGCGTCTGGCAGAGCCGCCCGGGGCGGCAGCATCAGCCCGATCATGCCAAGATCATGCCCGCGCCGACCACGGATCGGCACCAGCAGACTGGCACGCCCGTCGGCTTCGGAGACGAAGCCCTCGGCGCGGGCGGCGAGCGCGGCCGCGATACGGGTCGCCGCGATCGGGGCGAAGCCGCCGGCGGCAAATCCGGGGTCGGCAGCCTCGTCGTCGCCGACCCGGTCGAAACAGAACAGCCGCTCGCCATCGAGCCCGAGCCAGCAGGCGATGCCGCCATACGCCTCGCGCAGCGCGACGAGCAGCGTGCGGGTACGGGCGGCGGAGGATCGCGGCGCCGCGAACATGGCGAGATTCTCGATATCGACCAGATCGCCGGGGATCTCGGTCACGGTCACGCCATCACTCAGAACCACGATGCGGTCGGCGAGCCCGATCACTTCCTCGAAATCCGACGACACCATCACCACCGCTACACCCTCCCCGGCGATGCGGCGCAGCAGCGCGTAGATGCTCGCGCGGGTGCCGATATCGACCCCGCGCGTGGGCTCGTCGAGCAGCAGCAGCTTCGGGCCGAGCAACAGCCAGCGCGCGAGGATGACTTTCTGCTGCATGCCGCCGGAGAAGGTGAGCATGGAGGCGTCGAGCACGCGATGCGCCGGCAGGCCGAGCGTCTCCAGGAGCGCTTGCACGGTGCTGCTCCGCCGGTCGTAGCCGAGACCGGGGCCGTGATGGTCGCCGAGATGGGCCAGCATGAGATTCTCGCGCACCGAGAAATCCGGCACGATCCCCTGCCCGCGCCGGTCCTCCGGGATGAGCCCGATCCCGGCGCGAATCGCCGCACGCGGAGACCGCGCGCGGAAGGCCCGGCCGTCGAGTTCGATGCGGCCGGCGGAAGCTGGGCGTAGGCCGAAAATCGTCTCCACCGTCTCCGAGCGCCCGGCCCCCACCAGCCCGGCGAGCCCCACGATCTCCCCGGCGCGCACGGTGAAGGAAACATCGCGCACCCGCGGCGGTGCGGCGAGATGGGAGACGCTCAGCACGACCTTCCCCGGCGCGCGGCCACTCCGCGCGCCGCGGGCATACACGTCCGACAACTCCCGCCCGACCATCAGCCGCACCAGTTCGGGTGGGGCGATGTGGTCAGTCGCCACGCCGGCGGCGACGACGCGACCTTCGCGCAGCACGGTGATGCGGTCGGTGACCGAGAAGATCTCTTCCAGCCGGTGCGAGACGAAGATCACCCCCCGGCCCCGCGCGGCCAGGGCACGGATGATGCCGAACAGGATCTCGCTCTCCATCGGCGACAGCGAGGCGGTCGGCTCGTCGAAGATAATGACCCGGGAATCGATCGCCAGGGCCTTGAGGATTTCGACCATCTGACGCTGGCCGATGGACAATGCCCGGACCGGAACATCGAGCGACAGCCCACCCTCCTGGCCGAACTCTTCGATCAGGTGGCCTGCGTGCGCACGCATACCGCGCCAATCCAGCCGGCCACGCTGGCCCAGGCGCGGCAGCATGATGTTTTCCAGCACCGAGAGATCGGGCGCGAGCGAGGTCTCCTGCGTCACCATGGCGATGCCGCTGCGGATCGCCTCGCGCGCGTTGGCATGGCGCAGCGGGCGGCCGTCGAGACGGAGATCGCCGCGGTCGGGTTGGATGTGGCCGGAAATGACACGTGAGAGCGTGCTCTTGCCGGCGCCGTTGGCACCGACGAGCGCATGAACTTCGCCGGCGCCGAGGGTGAAATCGGCGCCGGCGAGAGCAATCGTCGCCCCGAAGCGCTTCCAGATGTCGGAAAGCGCCAGCAGGTCCGCCAACTCAAGTCATCTCGTTGCCGAACACCGTGGTACGGATCGTTGGCAGCAGCTTGTCGACATTCTCGCTGGTGACGACTTCGATCGGCACGATGATCGTCTTGTCCGGCTTGCCGCCGTCGAGATACGCGAGCAGCGACAGCGCCGAGCGCTCGCCCATCAGGTAGGGCTGCTGCATGCCGGAGGCGACGATCTTGCCCTCCTTCAGCAGTTTGACGAACTCCGGAATGCCGTCATAGGCGGCAACCAGCACCTGGCCCTCGCGCCGGGTGGCCTGCAGGGCACGCAGCGCCCCGATGGTCGGCTGGTCCGTCTCGATGAACAGACCGCGCATGTCGGGATGCGCGGTGAGCATGTCCTGGACGAACTTGAAGGTCTCGTCGGCGGTGTAGGTTTGCATCTGCGACAGCGCCGCCTCGCGGATATGCGCCTCGGCGAGCGCCTTGCGGAAGCCGGCGGTGCGCGCCTTGCCGTTGTTGCGCGCGAGCGAGATGGTGACGAGGCCGACGCTGCCCTTCTCCCAGCCCTTCGCCTTCATCGCCTTGGCAAACGCGACACCGGTGCCATAGGCGCCCTCGGTGTTGTCCGAAATGATGAAGGAGACATAGTCGCCGCTGGTCGTGCCGATATCGGCAATGACGACCGGGATACCCGCGCGCTTGGCGGCATCGAGCACCGAGGGGCAGGTGGAGCTGTCGGTGGGCGAGATGATGATGCCGTCCACCTTGCGGGCGATCGCGTCCTGCGCGTTCTGCAGCTGGGTCTGGGCGTTGTTGTGACTGTCGTATGTGGTGGTCTTGAAGCCATGGCCGGCGCCGGTATCGGCAATACCCTTGGCGAGGGTTCGCCAGAAGGGCAGGTCGAGCCCCGGGGTGAGATAGGCGATCTGCTTCCCCGCTGCCCGCGGAGCGCGCGGGAAGCCAGCGAGCGCAAGCGAGACCGGCACGGCGCCGGCAGCGACCGCGCGGCGGCTGATCCGGGTCGAAAGCAAGCGAGTCATACGCACATCCTCCGTGTTTGGTCCCCGCCTCCCGGGACGGCGCGGAGCCTTGCGCGCGGCCGCGCGGCCGTCAAGGTGCAGCGCGGCACGAAATCCTGGCGCGATGCGGCACCACGCAGATCCGGCTCGGCCGGTTCCGCCCAAACCGCGGCTGACGAGGCGGGCCAGAGGAGGCGGGCCAGAGCGCCGGCTCGACAATCTCTGCGCCGTCGGCCTAGCGTGCGCCGAACGCCGCCTCTGCTGCGGCTGATGTGGGGCGGCTGACCTTCATGTGGCGGGCGATCGGGCGGACCGTGGGGCAGATCGGGGAGCCCGTGTTCTTCTCCGTGCTGATCCGCAGCATCGGCTGGTCGGTGCTCGCCTTCCTCGCCCTCGGTACGGCGCTGGTCTGGCTGACGGTGGCGCAGGTGGGCGAGAACCCGCAAGGGCTGGGCGCGGCGCTGCTGGTGTTTGGCGTGTCGGCCTA